>JAFGNC010000113.1 GCA_016927175.1 Gammaproteobacteria bacterium
GCCTGGAAGCTCGATCGCACCGCCGTGGATCTGAACCTGACGCATGCGAATACGGATCTGATCGGCAACGGCGCGGCACCCGTGCAGCTGCTCGACGTCGACCGCTCCGCGATCTATACGCGCCCGGACCAGACCGAGAACGAGCTGACGCTGTTCAGCGTGACGGCGCGGCACGCGCTGACGGACGGCCTCGAGCTGAGCGGCAACGCCTATGTCCGCGACAGCGACGTCTCGACATTCAACGGCGACGACTCCGATTTCGAGGAGTGCGAGGACACGCCCGGTTTCATGTGCGAGGAGGAGGACGACGCGGAAGAGCTGCTCGAGGACGCGGCCGGCCTGCCGATCCCGGCGGACGACTCGCTGGAAGGCGCGACCGTGAACCGCACCGCGACACGGCAGGACGGCAGCGGCATCGCGTTTCAGGCGGGTCTCGACGGTGCCTTCGCGTCGCGGCCGAACTCGCTGATCGCGGGCTTCGCCTGGGACGAGAGCGACATCGCCTTCCATGCCGGCACGGAGCTCGGGCGGCTCGATGCGACGCGCCGCGCCGTGCCGGGCGGCGTGTTCCGCGGCGACGCGTTCACGCGCATGGCCGCCGACACGTCGAACCTCGGCTTCTTCGTTTCCGACACCTGGTCGCCGACCGAAAGGCTGACGCTGACGCTGTCGGGGCGCTTCAACCGCACGGACGTGACGCTGCGCGATCGGCTCGGCACCGCGCTCGACGGCGACCACCGCTTCGAGCGCTTCAATCCCGCCGTCGGAGTCACGTTCGACGTGTCCGACGATCTGATGCTGTATGCGAGCTACAGCGAATCGAACCGGGCACCGTCGCCCGTCGAGCTGACCTGCGCCGACGAGGACGATCCATGCCGGCTGCCGAACGCGTTCGTCGCCGACCCGCCGCTCGAGCAGGTCGTCGCGAGATCGTTCGAGGCCGGCGTGCGCGGGCGCGCCGCCGCGCTCGGCCTCGAGTGGCACGCGGGCGCGTTCAGCACGACGAACGACGACGACATCCTGTTCGTCAGCGCGGGCGCGCTGACGAATCAGGGCTTCTTCGACAACGTCGGCCGCACGCGCCGCAACGGCCTCGAGCTGAACCTCGACGGCGAGGTCGGGGACCGTTTCGACTGGTACGCGCACTACACGTTCCTGGACGCGACGTTCAGGAATGCGCTGGCCGTACCGAGCCACCATCATCCGCTCGCGGCCGGCGGGGAGATACGGGTCGAGCCCGGCGACGAGCTGCCGCTCATACCCCGGCAGTTGCTGAAGGCCGGCGTCCGTTTCGCCGCGACGCCGCGGCTGATACTCGGAGCGGATCTGTTCGCCAGCGGCGGTCAGTATTCGCGCGGTGACGAAGCCAATATGCTCGGACGCATCGACGGTTACTCGGTGCTGAATCTGCGCGCGGAATACGCGCTGAAGGATGCGGTTCGACTGTTCGCGAGCGTCGACAATGCGTTCGACGCGGAGTATGAGACCTTCGGCGTCTTCGGCGAGGCGGACGAAGTCCTCGGCGAGGGCTTCGACGACCCGCGTTTTTTCTCCCCCGGCGCGCCGCGCGCGGCCTGGATCGGCGTCCGCCTTTCGTTCTGAGCGCCCGCCGCCCCGCGACCGGGCCGGAATGCGACATGGGTCGCAGGCCCGCATCTTCACCGCGTGAATCAGGTCCTGACGATATGTCATCTTCGCCCTTAATGTGTCGGCTGCGCGCTGCAGTGCGCGCCCGACGGCCGTGACGGCCGGCATGACACCGCGCATCGGGCGCCGCTTCGGCTTCGGGGAATGGGGGCGGCGCCACGTTGGCGAACATCACGGACAACCTTCCGGGCTTCGACCTGCGGGAAGCCCTGCATCTGAGCGACACGTCGAGTGTCTACCGCGCCGTGCGGCACGCGGACGGCAGAGCCGTCATCGTCAAGCGGTCGGTCGGGGCTTCGCTGTCGCCCCGGCAGCTGATCCGGTATAGAAACGAATTCGAGCTGCTGCGCGAGCTCGATTCGCGCAGCGTCGTCAAAGCCCTCGACCTGATCCGCCACGACGGGCACGTCGCGTTGATTCTCGAGGAGCATCCGGGAACGTCGCTGAAGCACTGGATGTGCTCGACCGAGGCGCCTCTCGAGGAGCGGCTCGAGGTGGCCGCGCAGCTCGCGGCACTGCTCGCGGACGTGCACGCGGCCGGCGTGATCCACAAGGACGTCAACCCGCACAACGTGCTGTACGACCCGCTCGGGCGGGTCTCGAAGCTGATCGACTTCGGGATCGCGACCCGGCTGCGGAACGAGGACGGCTCCTTCAAGGGCCTGTCGGCGCTGGAGGGCACGCTGGCCTACATGGCGCCCGAGCAGACCGGCCGCATGAATCGGCTGCTGGACAGCCGCGCGGACCTGTATTCGCTCGGCGTTACGTACTACGAGCTGTTCACCGGCGTGCTGCCGATCGACAACGCGGATCCGCTCGAGATCATCCACTTCCACATCGCAGGCACGCCGGTCGCGCCGCACGAGCGCAACCGCGAGCTGCCGCGGCCGCTGTCCGATCTGATCATGAAGCTCCTGCAGAAGGCGCCGGAGCGCAGGTATCAGAGCGCTGCCGGCGTCGAGGCCGACTTACGCCGCTGCCTTCTGGAGCTGCGCAGGAACGGCGAGGTGGCCCCGTTCGAGCTCGGCCGCGGCGACAGGCTGGAGCGCTTCGAGGTGCCGCACCGGCTTTACGGACGGGACGAGGAGTCGCAGGCGCTGACCGACGCGTTCGAGCGGGTAGCGAGCGGCGGCGTAGAAGCCGTGCTGATCACGGGGCCCGCCGGCATCGGCAAGTCGGCGCTCGTGCAGCAGCTGCACGAGCCGATAACGAGACGCCGCGGCTATTTCGCCGCCGGCCGGTTCGACCCGCTGCGCCGCAACGTGCCGCTCAGCGGTCTCGTGTCCGCGCTGCAGGACCTCGTGCAGCAGCTGCTGACGGAAAGCGATGAGTCGATCGCTTCGTGGCGCGGGGCGATACAGGAGGCGGTCGGGACCAACGGCCGCATCATCGTGGAGCTCGTGCCCGCGGTCGAGCTCGTGATCGGTCCGCAGCCTCCGCTGCGCGAAGTCGATCCGGCCGAGGCGCGCAATCGCTTCAACGCCGCGTTCCAGCGCTTCGTGCAGGTTTTCGGCCGCAAGGATCACCCGCTCGTGCTGTTCCTCGACGACGTTCAATGGGCGGACCCGGCGAGCCTCGCGCTGATCGGCCTGATTCTGGCCGGACGGGATACCGAGTCGCTGCTGCTCGTGCAGGCGTACCGGGAAGGCGACGTCAATCCGGGACATCCTCTGTCGATCGCGATAGAGGATCTGCGCGAGCGGGGCGTGCCGACGGTCGACGTGGCGCTGGCCGCGCTCGAGCCGTACGACATCGCGGAGATCGTCGCGGACACGCTGCGCCAGGAGCGGGCCGAGTCCGACGCGCTGGCGCGGGTCATCGCGGGCAAGACGGGCGGCAATCCGTTCTTCGTCCGGCAGTTCCTGCAGATGCTTCACTCCGACGGCCTGATTCGCTTCGATGCGGCCGCCAATGCTTTTTCGTACGACGTCAGGCGGATCGAGTCCGCGGCCGCGACCGAGAACGTCGTCGAGCTGCTGTCGGCGAAGCTCGACAAGCTGCCGGCCGAGACGCGGCGAGTGCTCGAGCTCGCCGCCGCGATCGGCTACGTCTTCGATCTCGACACGCTCGCGGGCATCTACGATGCGCCGCCGGGCACCGCCGCAAGCCATCTGCGGCCGGCGCTCGTCGAAGGGCTGATCGTGCCGATGTCGGAGCTCGAAAGCGTCGAGCCGGGTAACCTCGACGCGCCGCTCGTGTATCGGCGTTACAGCTTCCTGCACGATCGCGTGCGCCAGGTCGCCTACGACGCGATCGCCGAGGCGGACCGGCCGGCTCTGCACCTTGCGCTCGGGCGCGCGCTGCTGACGTCGAGCCCGAGCGCGGTCGAGGCGAGGCTGTTCGACGTGGTCAATCACATGAACCTCGGCGCCGGGCTGATCGAGGACGCTGCCGAGCGGCTGCGGCTCGTCGAGCTGAACGGCGCTGCGGGCGCCAGGGCGAAGGCATCGACGGCCTATGCGATGGCGGTACGCTGCTACGGCCAGGCGGTCGAGCTGCTCGGCGACGCCGGCTGGACGGAGCATTACGCGCTTTGCTTCGACGCGCACCTGCGGCTCGCCGAATGCCTGTGGATGAAAGCCGACTATGCGGCCGCTTTCAGTGTCATCGACAGGGCCGTCGCGCGCTCCGTGAGCGATACGGACAAGGCGAGGCTCTACACCGTCAGGACCGCGGTGCACCTCGGCACCGGGGACATGCCGGCCGCGCTCGACTGCGGCCGGAGCGCGGCGCGTCTCGTCGCGGTGGATCTGCCGGACTCCGACGATGCCGTCGAGGCGATGCTGCAGCGGGAGATGGAGGCGATCCTGAGGCGCACGTCCGAGATCGGCGTCGAAAAGCTGCTCGACCTGCCGCGGATGGAGGACGCCGATCGCATCGCCGCCATGGCGCTGCTGACGCACTGCCTGCCGGCTGCGTTCCAGAGCAATCAGCAGCTGTTCGCGCTGATCTGCTGCAAGATGGTCACGCTGTCGCTCGATCACGGCAACTGCTCGCTGTCCGCGCGGGCGTACGGCTCGTTCGCGGCGCTTCTGAGCAGCGCTTTCGGTAACTACCGCGATGCGCACCGCTTCGCGAAGCTCGCCGTCGAGCTGTGCCGGCGGCTCGAGGACTTCGGCGTGCTGTCGGCCGCCTACTTCCTGTGGGCGATGTTTGCGTCGCACTGGAACGAGCCGGTGGATCGCAGCATCGAGCTGTTCCGGCACAGCATCAGCTACGGCCTCCAGACGGGCGATCACCTGCACGCCGGCTACAGCGCCGCGCGGCGCCTGATGCATCTGCAGTACCGTGGCGTGCCTCTCGACGAGCTGCGCAGGCAGGCCGACGAAGCGAACGAGCTGCTCGAGCGCATCGGCGACGCGGCGAACCTCGAGTACCTGCCGCCGCGCCTTGCGGTGATCAAGTGGCTGCAGGGCGAGCGGCCCGCGGGCAACGAGCTGCGCGTGGGGGATCTCGACGAGGCGGCGGCGACGGCGGCGATCGCGGCGCGCGGCAACCGCTCGTTCGAGTCGGACTGGCACACGCTGCTGCTGATGCAACGGTATTTCGCCGGCGACTACGAGGCGGCGTACGCCTGCAGCCGCAGATCCGAGGAGCTGCTGCCGTTCAGCGCGGGATTCTGCAGCCGCGTCGAGCACGAGCTGTATTCCGCGCTGACGTTCGCCGCGCTCGTGGCCGAAGCGGACGAGGAGCGCGGCGCCGAGCTGCGGCGCCGCGTCGACCAGAGCGCAAAGCGTTTCGACGAATGGGCGGAGCTCTGCCCCGAGAATTTCAGCCACATGCAGCAGCTGATCCGCGCCGAGCGCGCGCGGCTCGACGGCCGGTGGCACGACGCGATGCACTGCTACGACCGCGCGATCGCGGCCGCGAGCGACCACGGATTCGCGAGCATCGAGGCCGTGGCCGCGGAAGCGGCGGCGCGATTCTGGTTCGACGAGGGCAAGGCGGACTTCGGCAACATCTATCTGCAGAAGGCCCTGCACGCGTACGAGATCTGGGGGGCGCACGGCAAAGCCGCGGATCTGACGATACGCCGGCGCGGCGGCGTGCTGCGCACGACGATCACGGCGCAGACGACGGCGTCCACCGGAACGTCGGTCGACCGCGCCGGCGCACTGGATCTCGCGACGCTGCTGAAGGCGAATCAGGCCATCGCCGGCGAGATCGTGCTCGATCGGCTGCTCGGCACGCTGCTCGACATCATCGTGGAGAACGCGGGTGCCGAAGCGGGGGCGCTGGTGCTCGAGTCCGACGGGCAGTTCCTGGTGCAGGCACGCAAGGATTCGACGGGCGCGCTCGCCGTGCTCGAGAACATGCCGCTGAACCGCTGCGGCATGCTGTCACCCGGCATCGTCTATTACGTGATCCGGACGAAGGAGCACGTCGTGCTGGCCGACCCGGCCGAATCCGGACACTTCAGGAACGACGCCTACGTGCGCGACGCCCGCCCGCGCTCGGTGCTGTGCGCCCCGGTGCTGCACAAGGGCGAGCTGACGGGGGTGCTGTACCTCGAGAACAATCAGGTCTCCGGAGCGTTCACGCCGGATCGCCTCGAGGCGCTGAACATTCTGCTGTCGCAGATCGCCGTGTCGATCGACAACGCGCAGCTGTACGCGGCGCAGCAGCGGCAGAAGCGCGACATGGAGAGAGCCAACGTCGAGCTGACGCGCGAGGTCGGCGAGCGGAAGAAGGCGGAGCGGGAAATCCGCCGCTACCGCGACCACCTCGAGGATCTGGTCCGCGAAAGGACGGCGGAGCTCGAAGCCGCGCAGGGCCGGCTCGTGGATCTGTCGCGCCGCGCAGGCATGGCCGAGGTCGCCGCCGGTGTGCTGCACAACGTCGGCAACGTCATGAACAGCGTCAACGTCGGAGCCAGCGTCGCGCGCGACGGCATCAAGGCGCTGCCCGTCGAGCGGCTGGCCGCGGTATGCGACCTGCTCGACAGCCATCGCTCCTCTCTGGGTGCGTATCTGACGGACGACCCTTCGGGCAGGAAGGTGCCGGACTATCTTCGCAAGCTGGCCGACGCGCTGAGCCAGGACAAAGACTCGATCCTCGTGAAGATCGATCACGTCCTCGAGCACCTCGAGCACATGAAGAAGATCATCGGGGCGCAGCAGACCTACGCGAAAACCAACGGCGTCGCCGAAGTCTGCCGGCTCACCGAGATCGCCGAGACGGCCCTGTCGATCAGCGAGGCGGCCCTGCGCAACAGCTCGATAGAGATCGTCCGGGAATACGAGGAGCTGCCGCCGGTGTCCGTGGACCGGCACCAGATCATGCAGATCCTCGTGAACCTGATCTCGAACGCCAAGCACGCTCTCGAGGCCTCCGACAACGCCGAGCGGCGCATCGTGATCAGGATCGCGGCGGACGCGGAAGAGGGGATCCGGCTCGAGGTCGAGGACAACGGCATCGGCATCCCCGCCGGCAACCTGACGAAGATCTTCAGCCACGGCTTCACGACGAAGCCGAAAGGCCACGGGTTCGGCCTGCACAACTGCGCAAACGGCGCGCAGCAGATGAAGGGCAGCCTCGCGGCGTACAGCGAAGGCGACGGCCGCGGAGCCCGGTTCGTGCTGCGCATACCCGCCGACTACGCGACGCATCCGGTGCCGCGGCTCGAGCGGCCCGGCGGGCCCGGCAGCGAGGCGGCGGCAGGATGATCCGCGCGGCAACGACAGGGAGCAGCGATCGATGGCCGCGGTCATGAGGCGTTACGGCGTACAGAACCGGCGCGTGCTCGTCGTCGACGACAACCGCGCGATTCACGACGATTTCAACGAGATCCTCGGCGCGAGCGGCAACGAGCACTCCGAGCTCGATGCGCTGCACGCGGAGCTCTTCGGCCCGCCGGCCGAGCCCGAGCTCGACGCGTTCGAGCTCGAGTCGGCGTACCAGGGCGAGGAAGCGATCGAGCGGGTCAGGGACGCGCTCGGCGCCGGCCGGCCCTACGCGCTCGCGTTCGTCGACATCCGGATGCCTCCCGGCATCGACGGGATCGAGACGACGGCACGGCTGCTCGCGGAGGATCCTGAGCTCGGCATCGTGATCTGCTCCGCGTATTCCGACTACAGCTGGGAAGACATGGTCAAGACGCTCGGTCAGACCGACCGGGTGCTGATACTGAAGAAGCCTTTCGACCCGGTGGAGGTCCGACAGCTGGCCCACGCGCTGCAGAAGCGCTGGGAGCTCGCGCGTACCGTCGCGCTGCGGATGGAGGACCTGACGGACATGGTCGACGCGCGCACGCGCGAGCTCGAGGAAGCGAACGTGAAGCTCGAGCTCGAAGCCGCCGCGCGCGAGGAGGCGCTGCAGAAACTCGAGGAATCCAACGCGCAGGTGACCGCGCTCGCGTATCAGGACGGGCTGACCGGGCTGCCGAACCGGCGCCTGTTGAACGAGCACCTCGAGAAGGTCCTCGCCCGCGCCCGCCGCAAGAGCACCGAGTTCGCGGTGCTGTTCATCGACTTCGACAACTTCAAGCTGATCAACGACACGATCGGCCACCAGGCGGCCGACGGCCTGCTGAAGGAGCTGGCGAAATCGCTGAGCGACCTGATTCGGCTGGACGAGGTGCTGACGCAGTACGTCGACACCGAGGTCGACCTCGACGCGACCATTACCGTCGAGCCGATCACCGACTCCGTGCTGTCGCGGCTCGGCGGCGACGAGTTCGTCGTGCTGCTGCCGGACACGCGCGACCGCTTCGCGGCGGGCAGTGTCGCGAGCCGCATCCTGCAGCACCTGGAGCGGCCGATCAGGACGCAGGACAGGGACATCGTCGTGACGGCGAGCATCGGTATCGCGACGTTCCCCGAGGATGGGCAGAGCGTCGACACGCTGATCCGCAACGCCGACACGGCGATGTACCACGCGAAGCAGCAGGGTAAGGCCGCTTACCAGTACTACTCGGCCGAGATGAACGCCGCGTCCGTCGAGCGCCTGACGCTCGAGACCGGACTGCGGCGGGCAATCGAGGACGAAGCCCTCGAGCTCCACTTCCAGCCGCAGGTCGAGCTCGGCAGCGGCCGGATCATCGGCTGCGAGGCGCTGCTCAGGTGGCGCGACCCGGTTCGCGGCTACATCGCGCCGGCCGAGTTCATCCACATCGCCGAGGACACGGGCCTGATCCTGCCGATCGGCGAGTGGGTCATCAACCGCGCCTGCGCGCACGCGGTCGAGTGGCAGAGGGCGGGTCTGCCGCCGGTGCCGGTGTCCGTCAACGTGTCGGCAGTCCAGTTCCGCCGCCAGAACCTGCCCGAGGTCGTGTCGCGCGCTCTGGCCGCGACCGGGCTCGACCCGGCGCTGCTCGACATCGAAATCACCGAGACGGCGATCATGTCCGTGCGTGCCCGCGCCGTCGAATCGCTCGAGGAGCTGCGCGCTCTCGGCGTCACGCTGTCGCTCGACGACTTCGGCACCGGTTACTCGTCGCTGAGCTACCTGAAGCGCTTTCCGATCTCGATGCTGAAGATCGACCGCTCGTTCATCTCGGAGCTGCTGAGCGACGGCGCTACGTCTTCGATCACCGAGGCGATCATCTCGATGACGCACATCCTCGGGCTGACGGCGCTCGCCGAAGGAGTCGAGAACGCGGCGCAGATCGAAATGCTCGCGCGGCTCGGCTGTGACGCCGCGCAGGGGTTTTTCTTCAGCGCGCCCGTGACGGCCGAAGAGATGCCCGCGCTGCTGCGCCGGCGCCGCCTGCCCGTGCCGCCGACCCGGGCCGCGGTCGCCAAGTAAAAGCTCCCCCTGGCATGCGACTTGCAGCGCTCGCGCGCTGCAAGAGGTGCGCGCATGACATCGATGACCACGACTTCGAGGACGACATTCCGGTGCCGCGGCCCGGCGCTGCGTTCGCTGGCCGCGCTCGCGTTCACGGCCGCGCTGTCGTCCTGCTCGACGGCCTACTACGGAGCGCTCGAGCAGTTCGGTATCGAGAAACGCGACATCCTCGTGGACCGCGTCGAGGACGCCCGCGACGCGCAGAACGACGCGAAGGAGCAGTTCTCATCGGCGCTCGACCGTTACCGCAGCGTCGTGACGGTGGACGGCGGCGATCTCGAGGAGACGTACGACGCGATCAACTCCGAGTACGAGCGCAGCGAGCAGCGGGCGCAGGCCGTGACCGACCGCATCGATTCCGTCGAGCAGGTGGCCGAGGACCTGTTCGAGGAATGGGAGGACGAGCTCGCGGACTATTCCGATGCGGGGCTGCGGCGCCGGAGCGAAAGCCTGCTGCGGGACACGCGCAGCCACTATCAGCAGGTCATGTCGGCCATGCGCCGCGCCGAGGGCGCGATGTACCCGGTCCTGACGCTGTTCCAGGACCAGGTGCTGGTTCTGCGTCACAACCTGAACGCCCGCGCGATCGGCGCGCTCGAGAACGAGCTCGGCAGCATCGAGCGCGCGACGGCGGATCTGATCGCGGAGATGGAGAGGGCGATCGCGGAGGCGAGCGCGTTCATCGACTCGATGGCTTAGACGAGTGTGTTGCGCCGGCGGCCTGCGTCCGGGATGCGCCAGGTCACGGGCCGCCGGCGAAACGCCATGTCGTCACAGCCAGATGCTGAAAATCACGGCACCGAGAACCAGGCGATAGACGACGTACGGCATCAGCCCGAAACGCGTCAGCCACTTCAGGAAGTAGTGGATGCACAGGAACGCCGTCAACGCCGCGAGCGCCGCGCCGGCCAGGAACGGCGTCCACTCGACCGGCTCCGGGCTCGCGCCGAGCTGCACCAGCTTGTAGCCGCCCGCCAGCGCCGTGACCGGGATCGCCAGCAGAAAGGACAACCGCGCCGCGCCTTCCCTGGACAGCCCGACCAGCAGCCCGACCGCGATCGTGATGCCCGAGCGGGAGGTGCCCGGAATCAGCGCGAGCGCCTGCGCGCAGCCGATCGCCAGGATGTCGAGCCAGCCGACGGCGTGCTCGCTGCGCGCTCCGGGCCGCCGATCCGCGGCCCACAGCACGATGCCGAAGACGATCGTCGTCGAGCCGATAAGAAGCGGCGCGCGCGTGTGCTGCTCGATGCTGTCGCCGAGGAACAGGCCCGCGAGCCCGACCGGGATGGTGCCGAGCAGCACCGCCCACGCGAGGCGGCTGTCGCCGATCTCGCGGCGCTCGCGCAGCGACCGGAGAAAGTCGCGCGCCATGCCCGCGAGCTCGTCCCGAAAGTACACGACGACGGCGGTCAAAGTGCCAAGGTGCATCGCGAGATCGAACGCGAGTCCCTGGTCCGGCCAGTCCGTGAACAGCGGCACGAGGATCAGATGCGCGGAGCTCGAGATCGGCAGGAATTCGGTGATCCCCTGAACGATCGCAAGCACGACGACCTGCAGCCAGCCGAGCTCCACTACGGGCCCTCGACCGGCGCCGGCGTTCCTTCGCGCGGCGTGATGCGGCCGGTGCGGGCCGGCGGTTCGGGCCTAATCGTCGCGTTCAAAGCGTTCGTCCTGAGCTTGCGGCGGTCGGCGCGTAGTGTAGACGCAGCGGCGAAGCAGTCCCACCGCGCGCATCACGCCTCCGGAGCAGCTTCTTCTGGCACGTAACTTGCTTCATTTTCAGGACGTAACGGCCGCTTTCGTAGCCAGCGTCACAACAACAGAAGGAAGCAGGAGGGGGGGCAATGACTGCCGAAGGCTCGAGCCTGATCAGCCGCCCGTGGCGAAAGGATTCACCTTCACCCACGCGCACCGCGACGAGATTCTTGGTCCTGACGCTGCTCCTCCTGCCATGGTCGGCGGCATGGGCGACGTTCGTCAGCACGCCCGTGACGTCGGTGCGCGTCGGCGATACGTACCGGTACGACGTGCAGGCGACCGGCAGCGGCACGGTCGAGATCACGGCGCCGAACGGCCTGCCGCCGTGGCTGACGCTGACGCAGACGGGCAGCGGCACCGCGGTGCTGACCGGCGTGCCGCAATCCGGCGACAGCGGCGCCGGCATCACGTTGCGTTCGGAAGACACCTACTGCCGGATTTTCCAGGTCTTTTGTTACGACTTCCAAACCTTCGATATCACGATCATCGAGAACAACGCCCCGGCCGTCGTGCCGCCGGGCATAGAGGATCAGAATCTCGTCGAGGGCGAGCCGTTCAGTCTCGACGTCTCCGGCGCGTTCCAGGACCCCGACGGCGATCCGCTGACCTTCACGGTGACCGGGCTGCCGCAGAGCGTGTCGCTCGGCGGTACCGTTTTGTCTGGCACGCCCACGCAGGCCGACGCGGCCGATTCGCCCTACGAGGTCACGGTGACGGCCGACGACGGCAGGGGAGGCACCGTTTCGGAGCCTTTCAATCTGATCGTCGCACCGCTCGATCGCGCCGAGATCTCGCTCGAGTCGATCGTGCCGGCGCCGGCGCCGGCGACGCGCGGCGATCCGGTCGAATGGGTTCTGACGATCGGCAACGCCGGTCCGTCGCCGACGAATCAGGTCGACGTCGCTCTCGTCTTTGCGGGCAATCCGTTCACCTTCGGCGAGCACGGCTGCACGCTGAGCGTCGAGGATAACCGGCAGCGGCTCGACTGCAGCGTCGGCCCGATCGAGGCCGGCGAGTCCGCGACGCTGACGATCCCTGGGTCGGCCGCGCAGGCCGGCGACACGTACGTGACGGCGACGATCGCCTCGCCCGGGGCGCCGATCGATCCGAGCGCGGACAACAACAGCGCCGGCGCGGCGCTGAACGTCGGGCGCTCCGTCGCTGCGGAAGCGGCCCAGTCCATCGAAGGGAGCGCTGCGATCGCGGCCGGGGCCGGCGACCTCGACGGTGACGGCTTCGACGAGGTCGCCGCGGCGACGGGTGCCGAGGAGCCGACGTCCCTGTACATGAATCTCGAGGACCCGAACGGCCTGCACGCGACGTTGAGCGAGGAGGGCGACAGCCGCCGCGGCCTGTCGTCGGTGCCGTTGTCGCTCGAGGACGCCGCGGCGGGACGCGGCGTCGCGGTCGGCGACGTCGACGGCGACGGAGACGCCGACCTGCTCGTCGCAAACGCCGCCGGCGCGCCGAGCATCGTGTTCACGAATGACGGTGCCGGCGTCATGACGCGGGCGGCGGAGCTCGGCGCGGCGGACGTCGACAGCCGCGGGGTCGCCGCCGCGGACCTCGACGGCGACGGCTACGCCGACGCGGCATTCGCGAATGCCGGCGCCGATACGGTGTATCTGAGCCGAGGCGGCGCCGAGTTCGCCGAGGTCACGCTCGGCGAGCCCGTGCTGTCGGCGATGGACGTCGCGGCCGCCGACGTGGTCGGCGACGCGCTGCCGGATCTGATCTTCGCGAATCTGAACGGTCCGGCAACGGTGCACGAGAACCTCGGAGGCGGCACGTTCGGCGCCGCGGTACAAATCGATCCGGGACCGACCTCGTCGGTCGCGGCCGGCGACTTCAACGGGGACGGTCACGTCGATCTCGTGTTCGGGCGCGCGGCGGCAGGTCCCGGCGGGCTGCCGTCGAACCCGGTCTACACGAACAACGGCGCGGGCGGCTTCGTCGCGGTCGGCGCGCTCGGCTCATCGCCGACGCTCGACGTGCTGACCGCCGACGTCGACGGCGACGATGCGCTCGACGTGATCGCAATCAACGCGACGGGCGCCCATCAGGTGTTCGTCGGCGACGGCGACGGCGGCTTCGACTTGCGCCCGGCGCTGTTCGTCAGCCCCGGCGCGAGCCGCGCGGCGCTCGGTCGCATCGGTCTCGGCGCAGGCCCCGACGTCGTCGTCGCCGGCGACAAGGGGCTGCAGGTCTTCTTCAACGACAGCGCCGGCAACTTCGGCCTGGGCGACACGGTCAGGCCGGTCATCGAGCTGGTCGGCGATGCCGAGATCACGGTCGAGGTCGACGGCAGCTATACCGACGCCGGCGCGACGGCATCGGACGACGTGGACGGGGAGCTCGAGCCGACGGTCGACAACCCGGTCGACACGAAAGTGATCGGCACCTACACGATCACGTACTCCGCCGTCGACAGCGCCGGCAACGCCGCCGTCCCGGTCACGCGCACGGTCAGCGTCGAAGCCCGTGACGCGAGCGGCGGCGGGGGCGGCGGCGCTGCGGGACCCGGACTGTTGTTGCTGCTCGGCATCGGCTGGCTCGCGATCGGGTGCGCGCGGCGCGACGGGCAGGGTTCGCGCCGGGCCTGCGGGCCCGACTGCGGCTGAGCCCGTTCGCGCCGGGCCGGCGGGCCCGACTGCGGCTGAGCCCGTTCGCGCCGGGCCGGCGGGCCCGACTGCGGCTGAGCCCGTTCGC
>JAFGNC010000569.1 GCA_016927175.1 Gammaproteobacteria bacterium
CCGCGGCGCCCGACGACGTGCGGGCCGCGCGAAGCGGAGGACCGCCTGCGATTTCCTCCGCTCGCCTGCGCCCGGTAGGATCCGCAGGCATGGGACGACGAAAAGCTCGCCGGCCGGCCGACCGCATCCGGCCGGTCCGGATCGCTCCGGCCGCCGCCGCCCTGGCCGCGCTGATTTGCGCCGTTACGGCCGCCGCGCAGCAGGCGCCGCCGGTGCCGGTGCTTCTGCAGCCGGACACCGTCCTCGTCGGCGGCAAGATCGTCACGATGGAGGAGGATTTCTCGCTGCAGCAGGCGCTCGCGGTCCGGGACGGCAAAATCGTCGCGGCAGGCGACAGCGAAGAGGTCCGCGCACTCGCCGGGCCCGCGACGCGCGTCGTCGACCTCGGCGGCCGGACCGTCGTCCCCGGGCTCATCGACTCGCACATGCACGCGATCCGGGCGGCGCTGAGCTTCTCGTACGAGGTCAACTGGATCGGTGCCGAATCCCTGACGGAGGCGCTCGGGCGAATCGGCGACGCCGCCGCGAAGCGTGCACCGGGCGCGTGGCTGATCGTCGCCGGGGGCTGGAACCCGCAGCAGTTCGCCGAGAACCGGCGCCCGACGCAGGCGGAGCTCGAGGCCGCGGCGCCCGACAACCCGGTCTACGTGCAGCTCGGTTACGGCTGGGCGTTGATGAGCGACGACGCGTTCGAAGCGCTCGACATCCGCGACGAGGCGGATCTGCCCGCCGGCGGCCGCATCGAGCGCGACGCGGACGCTCGCCCGCTCGCGGTCAGCGGCGACAGCCCCGCGATCGTCGCGCTGTTCGATCTGCTGCCGAAGCCGACCCATGCGCAGCAGGTCGCGGGGACGAAGGCGTTCTTCCGCGAGCTGAACCGTCTCGGGCTGACCGGCGTCGGCGACCCGGGCGGCAACAACCTGCTGCCGCGGGATTATCGAGCGCTGTTCGACGTCTGGCGCAGCGGCGAATCGACGCTGCGCGTCACGTACAGCTTGAACGGCCAGGAGCCGGGCGCGGAATTCGAGGAGCTCCAAAGCCTGACCGCGATGCTGCCGATGGGCTTCGGCGACGACATGCTGCGCTTCAACGGGCTCGGCGAGCGCGTCACGACGGCGATGTACAACAATCCTTCGCCGAGCGATGCGGACCGTGAGCGCTTCTACGAGATCGCGCGATGGGCCGCGGCGCGCGGCATGGCCGTGACGGTGCACTGGGGTGCCGACGCGACGGTCGGCCACCTGCTGTCCGTCTTCGAGCGCGTCGACCGCGAGATCCCGATCCGTGATCTGCGCTGGTCCATCGCGCATCTGAACGACGCCTCGGCAGCGACGCTGAGCCGCATGGCGAAGCTGGGCGTCGGCTGGACGGTACAGGACGCGATGTACTTCGGCGGCGAAGCGTTCCTGCGGCGCGCGGGTCGCGAGGCCGCGCGGCGCGCGCCGCCGGTCGTCACCGCGAGCCGCCTCGGCGTCGAGATCGGCGCCGGCACGGACGCGCATCGCGTCGCGTCGTATGACCCTTTCACGGCGCTGCAGTGGTTCCTGGACGGCAGGACCGTCGGCGGTCTCGCGCTGCGCGGCCCGGAGGAGACGCCGAGCCGCGCCGAGGCGCTGCGCTTCTACACGCTCGGCAGCGCGTGGTTCTCGCATGACGAGGACGTCCGCGGCTCGCTCGAGCCGGGCAAGCTCGCGGATCTGGCCGTGCTGTCGGCCGACTACCTGACCGTGCCGGTCGAGGAAATCGGTGCCATCGAGTCGCTGCTGACGATGGTGGGCGGCCGCATCGTCTACGCGTCCGGACCGTTCGCCGAGCTCGAGGAGCGCTGAGCCGTCCGCAGGACTCGGTGCTCGTCGTGTCGGCGGTCCTCGGCCGCCGGATGGCGGGCGTAGTCCGAACTTGCGGCGAAGGCCGCGACGCGAAGCTCCGGCCCCGTGCAGCGGTACCGTCAGATGTGCAGCTTCAGCGTCGATGCCGCGACGGCGACATCGACGAGCGTCGGACCGGCGGACCCGAACGCGCGCAGCAGCGTCGGCGCGAGATCCTCGGACCGCTCGACGCGAGCGGCCTCACAGCCGAGCGATTTCGCGAGGCCGACGAAGTCGATCGCCGGTAAGCGGGTGCCTACCGGCTGGTCGATGCCGAAGTGTCCCGCGAACTGATCGAGCGCCGCGTACCCGCTGTTGTTGACGACGACGATCGTCATCGGCAGCTTCATCTGCGCAGCCGACCACAGCGACTGGATCGAATACATCATCGAGCCGTCGCCGAAGAGGCCCAGGATGCGCCGCTCGCGGCCGCGGGCCATCGCGACACCGACGGCCGCCGGCAGGCTGTGGCCGAGGCCGCCGCTCGCGGTCGTGTAAAAGCTTTCCGGCCGGTCGATGCGCAGGTACTGCTGCATCGTGACGCGGCTCGACGGGGATTCCTCGACGACGATGCTGTCGGCGGGCCTGAGCTCCGCCAGCGTCTGCATCAGGTACGGCACGGTGACGCGCTCGCCGGGCTCGACCCGCGGCGGCGTGCCGCGCCCCTGCTGCGCGGGCCGCTCCGGGCGCGCCGGGCGCTCGAGCAGGTCGTCCAGCCCGAGGCGAACGCTGCACACGATCGACTTGCCGACCGGCGCCCACGCGGCCATGTCCGGATCGTCGACGATCTGGTAGAGGTCCGCGCCCGGTGGCACGTGCGGACCGAACCCCTCGACGTGATACGTGAAAACGGGTGCGCCCACGGCGAGCACGACGTCGTGGCCGTCGAGGCATTGCACGAGCTTCTCGCGGCTCGCGGGCAGGAAGCCCGCGAACAGCGGGTGCGATTCGGGGAAGCTGCAGCGCGACGACATCGGGCTGACCCAGACCAGCGCGCCATGGCGCTCGGCCAGGGCGACGATCTCGTCCCAGGCGCCGTCGCGGTCGACTCCGGCGCCGACGACGAAGACGGGCCTTCTGGCGCGGTCGAGCGCGGCGCCGGCTTCGGCGATCGCCTCGGGGTCGGGGCGCAGCGCGCGTGACACGGCGTGCGGCGCGACCGGCTCCGCGGCCCGATCCCAGTCGTCGACCGGGATCGACACGAAGGTCGGGCCGCACGGCGGCTGCATCGCCACGTGATAGGCGCGCGCGATCGCGGCCGGCACGTCCTCGGCGCGCGCCGGCTCGTTGCTCCACTTGACGTACGGTTTCGGCAGCTCCGCGGCTTCGGCCGCGAACAGGAAGGGCTCGTACGGCAGGATCGAGCGCGCCTGCTGGCCGGCCGTGATCACGAGCGGCGTCCGGTTCTTGTACGCGGTGAAGATGTTGCCCATTGCATGGCCGACGCCGGCCGCGGAGTGCAGATTCACGAGCGCGGCGTTGCGCGTCGCCTGCGCGAAACCGTCGGCCATGCCGATCACGATCGACTCCTGCAGCCCGAGCACATAGCGGAATTCGGCGGGGAAGTCGCGGAACATCGGAAGCTCGGTGGAGCCGGGGTTGCCGAATACGGTGGTCAGGCCGAGCGAGCGCAGCAGATCGATGACGGCCTCGCGGACCGTCAGGTTGGCGCCCGCGGCGGCAGTCTTCGGCGTATCGACATTCGCGGATTGTTCTGCCATGGCGTGCGACGACCTCTCGTTCCCCCGATCGAGCTCCGAGTTTACCCGATGTGGCCGCTGTGCAAGACTCGCCCGGTCGCTCGAACTGCCGAACCCATGACGCATAAAGACACCCCGGACGTCGCCGATCTCGAAACCACGACCGAGCTGCTCGCGCTCGCGAGGACCGGGCTCTCCGAAGCCGCCTGGGACTTCATCGTCGGCGGCGCCGAGACCGAGACGACGCTGCTGCGCAATCGCCGCTCGCTCGACGCGATCGCGTTCCGGCCGCGCGTGCTGCGCGACGTCGAAGGCGCGGAGCCGCGCGCGAGCTTTCTCGGCGCCGAGCAGCGGCTGCCCGCGCTGCTCGCGCCGCTCGCGAGCATGACGGACATCCACCCGGACGGCGCGCTGCCGGTCGCCCGCGCCGCGGCGCGCTTCGGCTGCCCGGTCATGCTGAGCAGCGTCTCGGAGCCGGATTACGAGGCCGCGGCGCGGGCGGCGGGCGAGCAGTTCCACTTCCAGCTGTACGCAGACGGTGACGAGAGCTGGGTGCTCGACACGGCGAAGAAAGCCGTCGACCTCGGCTGCAGGTCCGTGTGCGTGACGGTCGACGTGCCGACCTTCGGCCGCCGCGAGCGGCACCTGCACCGGCGGCAGGCGATAGCGGGCCGCCCGTTCGGCGGCCTGCGCCGCGGCGAGGCCAACAGGGGCCGCGCACACTGGTCGCTGATCGACCGGCTGAAGAGCCGGCTCGACGTGCCGCTGATCGTCAAGGGGATACAGACCGCGGAGGATGCCGCGCTCGCGCTCGAGCACGGCGTCGACGTGATCTACGTGTCGAACCACGGCGGCAGACAGCTCGACCACTGCGTCGGAGCCATCGACGTCCTGCCGGAAGTGCTGCTCGCCGTGCGCGGCAAAGCGGAGGTCATCGTCGACGGCGGTTTCATGCGCGGCACGGACATCCTGAAGGCGGTCGCCCGCGGCGCGGCGATGGTCGGCCTCGGCAGACTGCAGGCGCTCGCGCTCGGCGCGGCGGGCGAGGAGGGCGTTTACCGCATGCTGGAGATCGTCGAGCAGGAGCTGCGCGTAACGATGAAGCTGCTCGGCGCGAACCGCTGCGAGGAGCTCGACGGCACGTTCCTTCAGCCGGTCGCGCCGGTCACGCCGCCCGGGCCGCTCAGCGCTTTTCCGTTGCTTTAGCAGCGCTCGAAGCCGGCCGCGGCGTCCGTTCCGGTGCGGCGCGCGCGCGGCGAGCCTTCAGCGGCCACAGCAGCGAGTTCTGCGGCCGCGTGGTGCGCGCCTCGATTTCGTACGTCACCGCGACCATCCACGGCTGATAGTCCTCATGGGCCCGCTTCAGCGTCGCGACCAGCTCCTGCACGAATGCCGATTCGATCGGCCCGCCGCGGTTCGGCCAGATTCTGAATTTGAGCCGCAGGAACTCCTTGCCCGAAGCGACCCGGTGTCTGCCCTCGATCGAAGGCGGGGTGATCAGGATGCCCGGAAACTGTTCGTGGAAGCCGGTCATCAGGCGCGCAGTGGTCTCCTGCATCGCGTCCTTCGCGGCGGCATCGCCGAGCAGCGTCACGTCGACGAGGCAGCGAACGTAGCCGCTCGGGTAATTGACGACGTTGTAGATCGTGCGGTTCGGGATGAAGACGGTCGCGCCGAGCGCGTTCTCGAGCTCGACGAAGCGCATCGAGATGCTGCGGACGACGCCGGCCTGGCCCGAGATCTCCACCAGGTCGCCGACATCGATCAGGTCCGAGAAGATCAGCGTCAGCCCCGTCACGACATCCTGCACGATGCCCTGCGAGCCGAAGCCGATTGCGAGGCCGAGCACCGAGGCGCTCGCGAGATAGGCCGTCAGCGACACGCCGAACTCGCGCAGGATCAGGCCGAAGACGAAGAAATACAGCATGAAGACGATCGCGCTCGTCAGCACCGTCACGATCGAGCGCAGCTTGCGGTGCTCGCGGTGCGGCCGGCGGGCGAAGCGCGCCGCCGTGCGGCGGATCAGCACGACGAGCAGGTGTGTCGCCGCCGCGACAGCGAGCAGCGCGAGCACGCGCAACGGTAACAGCAGAGATTCCATGGCTCATCGAGAATCGCCCCCGGCGGGCGAACATGCAACGGTCAGTGCAGCGTCTGCGTCCGCCTCGGCGGCATGAGGTTCCGCCGCCGCAGGAGAAGTGGCGCCACCAGAGCACCCGACAGGCCCGTGATCGCGACTGGCGTCGCGTGGTAGATGAGGATGTGGTCCGGCGAATACATGCACGCGAGCTGCATCAGCGCAGCGGGCGCCGCCGCGCCGGCGCAGCCGGCCAGCGCGCCGGTCAGCACAGGCCGCAGCGGCATCAGCCGGGCGGTAAGCCACAGCAGCAGCGCGGCGTTCGGCAGCGCGATCAGCTGGCTCTCGAGGAAACAGTGCTGGCGATGCCCCAGTTCCGATACCGGGTGCGCCGGATAGCCGGCGAGTCCGGCGACGTAAAAGCCGAGCCACGCGCCGACGGCGAGCGTAGACCAGCTCACTGTCCGCCACGGCTTGGCGGCACCGGGCACGGCCGACAGGAAGGCCGCCAGTGCGAGGACGCCGACCGCGAGCGCGGCGACCGCGGTCTCCGC
>JAFGNC010000570.1 GCA_016927175.1 Gammaproteobacteria bacterium
CACGCTGATCTGCTGCAAGACCACGATCGGCTGGGGTGCGCCGACGAAGCAGGGCACGGCCGCCACGCACGGCGCCGCGCTCGGGCCCGAGGAAGCCGCGGCGGCGCGGGCGAACCTCGGCTGGGAGCACGAGCCTTTCGACGTGCCGGAAGACGTCAGGGAGGCCTGGGACGCGCGGGAGCGCGGCCGGCGCGCCGTCGCGGAGTGGGACAAGCGTTTCGCGGCTTATCGCGCCGAGCATCCCGAGCTCGCGGCGGAGCTCGAGCGGCGGATGCGCGGCGAGCTGCCGGGGGCATGGGAGCGCATCGCCGAGGCGCTGATCCGCGAGATCGCCTCCGAAGGCAAGGCGCTTGCGACCCGCATGGCTTCGCTGCGCGCGCTCGAGGGGCTGGCTCCGCATCTGCCGGAGCTTCTCGGTGGCTCCGCGGATTTGACCGGCTCGAACAATACCCTACATTCGAAATCGCAGCCGATCCGCGCCGGGCACGCCGGCGGCAACTATCTGCACTACGGCGTGCGCGAGTTCGGCATGGCGGCGATCATGAACGGGCTGGCGCTGCACGGCGGGTTCGTGCCCTACGGCGGGACTTTTCTCGTGTTCTCGGACTACGCCCGCAATGCGCTGAGGATGGCGGCGCTGATGCATGCGCAGAGCATTTACGTGCTGACTCACGACTCGATCGGTCTCGGCGAGGACGGGCCGACGCACCAGCCGGTCGAGCACCTCGCGAGCCTGCGCGCCATGCCGAACATGAACGTCTGGCGGCCTTGCGACACGGTCGAGACGGCCGTGGCGTGGCGCGATGCGATAGAGCGGCGCGACGGCCCGACGAGCCTCGTGCTGACGCGCCAGAGCCTGCCGCACGTCGAGCGGACGGACGATCAGATCGCGCTGATCCGCCGCGGCGGGTACATCGTCGAAAGCGGAGCGGACGCGCCGCGCGTCGTGCTGATCGCGACCGGCTCGGAGGTCGCGCTCGCGCTCGCGGCCGCGGCCGAGCTTCGCAGCACCGGCACTTCCGTCCGAGTCGTGTCGATGCCGTGCTGCGAAGTCTTCGACCGGCAGTCGCAGGAGTACAGGGATCACGTGCTGCCGCCGGGCACGGCGCGCATCGTGATCGAGGCGGGCGTCGCCGACTGCTGGTGGCGTCATGTCGGCGGCACCGGCGACGTGATCGGCATGAACGCCTTCGGGGCGTCCGCGCCGGCCAAGGATTTGTTCGAGCACTACGGGTTCACCGTGGAGAAGGTTCTGGAGGCTGCGAAGCGGTTCGTCTGAATCGCGTCGACGAGCGGCCAACTGCGTGAGGAGAGGCAGATATGCCCGTTAAAGTAGCGATCAACGGTTATGGCCGCATCGGCCGCAACATTCTCCGTGCCCTGTACGAGGGCGATCGGCGCAACGACATCTCGATCGTCGCCGTGAACGATCTCGGCGACGCCAAAACGAACGCCCATCTGACGCGTCACGACTCGGCCCACGGGCCGTTTCCGTTCGCCGTCGAGGCGGACGGGGACGCGCTGGTCGTCGACGGCGACCGGATCAGGGTCTGCGCCGAGCGCGATCCGTCGAAGCTGCCGTGGAAGGAGCTCGGCGTGGACGTCGTGCTCGAGTGCACGGGGCTGTTCACGTCGAAGGAGAAATCCTCGGCGCACCTTGAAGCCGGCGCCGGCCGCGTGCTGATTTCGGCGCCAGCCGGCAAGGACGTCGACGCGACCGTCGTGTACGGCGTCAACCACAAGACCCTGAAATCCTCCGATCGCGTGATCTCGAACGCGTCGTGCACGACGAACTGCCTCGCGCCGCTCGCGAAGGTCCTGAACGAGGCCGTCGGCATCGAGCACGGCCTGATGACGACCGTGCATGCGTACACGAACGATCAGGTGCTGACCGACGTCTACCACAAGGACCTTCGGCGCGCGCGCTCGGCGACGCAGTCGTTGATACCGACCAAGACCGGTGCGGCCGCCGCGGTCGGCCTGGTGCTGCCGGAGCTGAACGGCCGCCTCGACGGCTTCTCGATCCGAGTCCCGACGATCAACGTGTCGCTTGTCGATCTGACGTTCACGGCAAGCCGGGCCACGTCGATCGAGGAGATCGACAAGGCCGTTCGCGCCGCGAGCGAAGGCGAGCTGAAGGGCATCCTCGCCTATAACGACGAGCCGCTCGTGTCGATCGACTTCAACCACAATCCGGCGTCGTCCATTTATGACGCCAGCCTGACGAAGGTGCTCGGCGGCACGCTCGTCAAGGTCTGCTCCTGGTACGACAACGAGTGGGGCTTCTCGAACCGCATGCTGGACACGACGCTGGTTCTGGCGGGGCTGTAGACCGGGCCCCATCGGCCGACATCCGAGCAGGAGGGACGCTGCCGCATGGCACTCGACGTGATACGCATGAGCGACCTCGCGCTGTCCGGCAAACGCGTGCTGATCCGCGAGGATCTGAACGTGCCGATCAGGGACGGCCGCGTCACGAGCGACACGCGCATCGAGGCGGCGCTGCCGACGCTGCGCGCCGCGCTCGAGCAGCAGGCGCGGGTCATGGTCATGTCGCACCTCGGCCGCCCGAAAGAAGGCCAGTTCGACGAGAGCCAGTCGCTCGCGCCGGTCGCCGGCGCGCTGTCGAAGGCGCTCGGCAGGCCGGTGCCGCTGGTGCGCGACTGGC
>JAFGNC010000114.1 GCA_016927175.1 Gammaproteobacteria bacterium
CTCACGTACTCCCGTGTACGCTGCGCTTTCGACCAGATTTTCGCCTTGCATCGCATCCACCACGGGGGCTGTGCAGAGCTTCCCTAGAGGAGCCGGCTCACTCCGCGGCGGAGCTCTGGAGCTGGACGTAGTTCTCGAGCCCCATCCGCTTGATCAGCTCGAACTGCGCCTCGATGAAGTCGATGTGCTCTTCTTCGCTGCTCAGGATCGACTCGAGCAGCCGGCGCGACACGAAGTCCTGGTGACGCTCGCAGGCGGCGATGCCCTCGCGCAGCGCCGGGATCGCAGCGTGCTCGAGCTTCAGATCGCACTCGAGGATCTCGCGCACGTCTTCCCCGATCAGCAGCTTGCCGAGGTCCTGCAGGTTCGGCAGACCGTCCAGGAACAGGATGCGCTCGATCAGCTCGTCCGCATGCCGCATCTCGTCGATCGACTCTTTGTATTCGTAGTCGGCGAGCCGCGTGATGCCCCAGTTCTTCAGCATCCGGGAATGAAGGAAGTACTGATTGATGGCCGTCAGCTCGTTGTACAGAACCTTGTTCAGGATCACTACGACCTCGTCTGTTCCCTTCATGCGGTGCGTCTCTCCGTTGGGGCCATTTCCGGCCTAGGCTACCACATGGGCCCCGCGGCTGCCGTCCGCTAAAGATAGGGCGAGAACAGCCACGCGACGCCGTCGCGCAGCCGTTCCGGCAGCCGTCGCGAATCCATTTCCCCGAGCGACACCTCCTTTGCGCGCGAGCGGACCCGCTCGAAATGCGCGCCGAGCTCGCTGCACAGCGCTTCCTCGCGTATCTCGATTGCGAGCTCGAAGTTCAGGCGCAGACTTCGCGGATCGATGTTCCACGAGCCGACGACCGCGCAGCAATCGTCGGTCAGCAGCAGCTTGCTGTGCACGAACGGCGGCGGCTGGTAATAGACGCGGACGCCGCGCATCAGCAGCTCCCACAGAAGCTTCCGCGTCGCCCAGTGCACGTAAGGCAGATTGTTCTTCGCGGGGAGCACGACCGCGACGTCGACGCCGCGCAGCGCCGCGGCCTGCAGCGCCCCCATCAGCGTGCGCGGCGGGATGAAGTACGGCGTCATGATCGCGATACGCCGCCGCGCGCTGCCCACGGTGCGCAGCAGCAGAGACGTCAGCGGATCGGCGTCGTCGTCCGGCCCGTCCGCGACGACGCGGCATTGCGCGGCACCTCTCGACACGGCGGCCGGCGCGGGGGGCGCGGACAGCGATCCGTCCGTCGCGTAGGCCCAGTCCCGCACGAACACCGTCGCCAGCTGCTCCACGACCGGGCCCTCCAGCTGAAAGTGCAGGTCGACGACCGGATGGGCGTTCTCCGTGTCCTCGACGAGGTGCCGTTTTGCGACGTTCATGCCGCCGGCGAACGCGACGTCGTCGGCGACCAGGATCTTGCGGTGGTTGCGCAGGTTCATCCTCAGCGCGGGCGGCATCAGCCGCGGAGGCAGGAACCGGCCGAAAGGAACGTCGAGCCGCCGCAGCAGCGAAGACGCGTGCGGGAAGGAGTAGAGCTCGCCGATGCCGTCGAGCAGCACACGGACCTCCGCGCCGCGCTCGTGCGCGTCGGCCAACGCGGTCACGAACGCGCGACCGATGTCGCTCGTGTCGAACAGATAGCTCGACAGGTACACGCGCCGTTCCGCCTGCATGATCGCGTCGAGCATCGCCGGGTACGCCTGCTCGCCGTTGTGCAGTGCGCGCACGCTGTTTCCGTCCTCGAGCGGCAGCTCGCCGATGGGCTCGTGCAGCGCCTCGGCTGCGGAGCGTCGCAGCAGCCGCGCGCGCGTGCGCACGCGATTGATGCCGAACAGGAAGTAGATCAGGGCGCCGAGACCGGGCAGCGTCAGGCAGATCGCGATCCAGCCGAAAGCCGACTGCGGCCGGCGCTTGTTGAGCAGAGCGTGCCCCGCCGCAAACAGCCCAAGCACCGTGGCGAAAAAACCGGCAAGCGTGGCTACGGCGGTGGGCGACAGGTCGAAAGGCATCGTGGCATAGATCTTGCTCGACGGGGCGAGGAAATAGAAGAGGAGCGAAAGGAATGGCTGGAAAGAACGAAGGCGAGGGAAGCCGGACGGCGGCGCGCCGCTACAACGAGGGCGCTCACGAGACCGCGGAGAAGGGAGATCTGCCGGACGCCTCTCCGTCCTCCGACCGCGAACGGCAGGAGATGGAGCGGGCGGAGCAGGCCGGCCGCTCGAAGGCCAAGGAAGTAGACCCCGCCGTCGATCGCGACTTCGACAAACCCACCAAGTAGTTCACGTCGAGAGGTCGGCGCCGAAGCGCGCCGACCTCGTCGATCCTTTCATTCGAGCGTGCCGGATTCGAGCGTGCCGCGGCGGCGCAGATACCGCGCGAAGCTCCAGCACATCAAAGCCCATACGGCACCGGCCGTCCACCCGCCGAGCACGTCGGAGGGCCAGTGCACGCCCAGGTACACGCGGCTGATTCCGACACTGACGGACAGCAGCACGGCGAGCGCGAGCAGGTACGCCTTGAGGATGTTGTTGGGCTGAACGCTCGCGAGCAGCACCCCGAGCGTCAGGAACGTGACGGCGGACATCATGGAATGGCCGCTCGGAAAGCTGCTGGTGTAGACGATCTGCCCGTGCGGCACGAGCTCCGGCCGCGGCCGGTCGAACGCGAGTTTCAGCAGCGTGCTGGCGGCAATACCCCCGCCGACGGCGATCAGCACGTACCACGCCAGATGCGCCTTACGCTGCAGGGCAAGGTAGCCCGCGGAGGCGAGGGTCAGCAGCGTCAGAAAGCCCACGCCGCCGAGGCCGGTGATGTCACGGGCAGCTTCCTCGGCCCAGGCGGGCCCGATGGGATCCGACAGGTCTTCGCTGTTGCGGAACAGCAGCAGGAGTCTCTCGTCGACCGCGCCGGTCGAGCCCTCCAGGACCTCGTCGGCCAGCTCGGCGAACAGCCATGCTCCGCCGACGAGGACGATCAGCGCGACCAGCACTCCGCGCTCGCGCTGGCCGAGCCAGGCGAGCGCGGCCCGGGCTCGGGTCGCAAATCCGGACATCGCGGCCGGCAGCGAGCGAAGCGCCGATTACTGCTGCGGCTCTTCTTCCTCGTCGGCAGGGTTGACGTCGACGTCGGGCACCGTGATCGTGCGCTCTTCGGTCTCGACATCGACGTCGGTCGGCACTTCGACCTGCTCCTCGCGGGTGCCGACGTCCACGTCCGGCGCATCGACGTCGTATTCGGGCAGCTGGCCGCCTTCTGCGACATCCACGTCCACGTCGGGCAACTCGCCTTCCTGCGTCTGCTCGAACTCCGGAAGCTGTCCCGACTGCGCGTCGACGTCGACGTCCGGCACCTCGCCTTCCTGCGTCTGCTCGACGTCGCAGGCCGACAGCGCGAGCATGGCTGCAAACGATGCCGCGATACCGGCGGCGAATTTTTTAGTTCTATTAGGCACGTAGCTTCTCCGATGTTGCATCCGAACCTGCTGATGCAACCTCCGTGCCACGCGGTGCTCAGCCCTCGGCGCGGCGCTGCTCGTAGATGAACCACTCGACGCAGCCGTAGTCGGGGGGCGGCGTCTGCTCGTGCGCGGGTTGGCGCACGCGGCGTTCGGACGGCGCCCCGGTCGAGCCTGCCACCTGATCTTCGTAACGGCGTTGCCGGCGCAAGTAGGCGGCGAGGTCGCGAGGGGCTTTGGCCGATCCTGGCTTTTGCATGGGGAAGTCCTCGTTGCGAAGGTTGCGTTGCTCTTTCCGAAGTTGCTTTGGGCGAAGCGGGTCACCCGTCGAGGCGGCGTTCGATGCGCGCGTCGAACGGCCGCGCGGGCCGCAGAGCCGGTGCGCCGCCGATGCCGCGCGGCCGAGATCTGCGTGTGCGACGTGCCGCGGCAACGAACGGCACGCCGCGTCGGCTGCGCGTCTTCAGCACGCGGAAGACGTCACTGGATCAGGACGAACAGCGGCTGACCGTCCCTCAGCACGCGCAGCGCAACCGTATCGCCGGCGGCCTCCAGTGCTTCCGTCAGCTCCGCGACGGAGCCGACGGGTGTGCGGTTCACGGCCATCACGACGTCGTCCTGCCGCAGGCCCTGGCGCCACGCGGCGCTGCCGGGCTGGACGCTCGTGACGAGGATGCCGGCCACTCCCTCGAAGCGGGGATCGCCCGGCGAGATGTCCGAAAATTCCGCGCCCTCGAGCTTCTGCAGCGTCTGCGGCTCGCCCTCGGGCGCGGCCTCGGCGGCTGCCGGCTCGTCCGCTTCGCCGACCGTGACATCCACCGTCATCGTCTCGTCGCCCCTGGCGAGCGTCAGCGTGACCGTTTCGCCGAGGCGGACCAGGCCGATCTCGTTGCGCAGATCGGCCGACGTCTCGACTGCCTCGCCGTTGACGGCCGTGACGACGTCGCCGACCTCTATGCCCGCCTGCTCGGCGGGCGACCCGGACTCGATCTCGGTCACGAGAGCGCCCATGTCGACGCCGAGCTCGAGCGCGCGCGCGAGTCCCGGCGTCACGTCCTGAATGAACACGCCGACGCGGCCGCGGCGCACCTCGCCGAACTCGACGAGCTGGCCCACGACCTCCTGCACCATGTTGCTCGGGATCGCGAATCCGATGCCTATATTGCCGCCGGCGGGGGACAGGATCGCCGTATTGATTCCCATCAGCCTGCCGTCCAGGTCGATCAGCGCTCCGCCGGAATTGCCCGGGTTGATCGATGCGTCCGTCTGAATGAAATCCTCGTAGCCGCCGGCGTTGATGCCGTAGCGGCCGAGCGCGCTGACGATGCCGCTCGTCGCCGTCTGGCCGAGACCGAACGGGTTGCCGATCGCGATGACGAAGTCACCGACCTGTACCTGGTCGGAATCGCCGAATTCGATGGCTCGCAGGTTCTGCGCGTCGATCCTGAGCAGCGCGACGTCCGTCCCCGGATCGCTGCCGACCAGCTCCGCATCGAACTGGCGGCGGTCCGTCAGCGTCACGACGATGTCGTCGGCTCCCTGCACGACGTGGCTGTTCGACACGATCAGCCCTTCCTCGGCGTCCACGATGACGCCGGAGCCGATGCCCTGCTGCGGTTGAGGCTGGGACGGGTCGGGAAACTCGAAGAAGCGCCTGAAGAACGGGTCGTTCAGCAGCGGATTCTCGGAACTCTCCGGCGTCGGGGCCGCCGACGCGACCGCGACGTTGACGACGGACGGCGTGACCTCGTTCAGCAGCGGAGCCAGCGTGGGCTTTTCACCCTCGTCGAGGAAGGGCCACGCGGCCACGCCTTGAATGGCCGTCACAGCGACGCCCGTCGACAGCACCGCCACGATGCCCCAAGCGGTCTTCATGATCTTCCCTCCTCGACTTCCCGGTCCTGAATGGGGAGCCACGGTTTCGAGCAAGATGTGTGCCACGGGTCCCGCGCGGCGGTCCGGGCGCCAAGCCGGGAGCGCCCGCAACGTCTGCGCACAAGAACTGCAAGCGGCATCCCAAATCCTTCACGGGGCCCCGCGCTGCCGCCCGACGTGGCATCATGAGACGAACAGCTGATCGGACAAGGGCAGGGGCAGTTTGGGAGTCGGCGCAATGGGACTTGCGGAACAACACTGCGTGCCGTGCCGCGGCGGCGTGCCGCCGATGGAGCGGGCGCGGGCGGAGCAGCTGCTGGCCGAGCTCGGGGACGGCTGGCAGCTGAATGCCGAAGGCCATCTCGAGCGGGCATACAAGTTCAGAAATTTCCGGGACGCGCTCGCCTTCGCGAACCGGGTCGGCGAGATCGCGGAGGCGGAGAAGCATCACCCGGACCTGCACGTCGCATGGGGGCGCTGCACCGTGGAGGTCTGGACGCACAAGATCGGCGGCCTGACCGAAAGCGACTTCTACCTGGCCGCCAAGGCCGATCGCGCCTTCGAGGCGTAGCCGCCGCCGGCCGTCCTCCGCGGGGCCGCTCCGGCGGCCCGCGGGCGGCCAGACCGCGAGCGAACAGCGGCCTCCGATCCCGTCAGCGGTAGGGCGCGTCCTCGACGCGGTCGCGGCGGATCTGGTCCTCGAACCGGTCGCCGACGGCCAGCAGCAGATCCTTCGTCGCGATGTTTTCGCCGGAGGCTTCCATGTGGAACGCATCGATCCTCGTCAGGACGATCGCATCCACCGGGCACGCTTCCTCGCAGAAGCCGCAGTAGATGCACTTGAACAGATCGATGTCGTAGCGCGACGTTCGGCGGACGCCGTCCGGTCCGACGTCGGAGTCGATCGTGATCGCGAGCGCGGGGCAGACGGCCTCGCACAGCTTGCAGGCGATGCAGCGCTCCTCGCCGTTCGGGTAACGCCGCAGCGCATGGAGCCCGCGGTAGCGGGCCGATTTCGGAATCCGCTCTTCCGGGAACTGCACCGTGACCTTGGGCGCGAACAGATTTCTGAACGTGACCCTGAGGCCGCGCAGCAGGTCCGTCAGCAGAAACGTCTTTACCCAGGCTGTCGTCGCGGCTTTCATGCCGCCGGCGGAGCAAGAAGCATGCCGCGGCAACGCCCGATCGGAGGCCGACCCGGAACGATTCGTGCATGTGCGGTACCCGTCGCCCGCACGCTGCGTTATCTTGAGCGTGCTTTTCGGTGTCCGGAGCGAATGCACCGGCGGGTGGGGCGGGCCGAACGAGCCGGCTCCGCTGCCGCGCACGGTGCGTTGGGCCTAATGCTCATCCGGACGCGCCCGTACGATGGACGCATACGGATGCCCCGGGAGAGTCTATGCCGTTGATCAC
>JAFGNC010000571.1 GCA_016927175.1 Gammaproteobacteria bacterium
GTAGAATGGCCGCGCACCAACGACGGGAGGGGGCCCCGTGAAGATTGCGGTTCTGTTCGGCGGCGACAGCATGGAGCGTGACGTGTCGGCCGCCAGCGCGGCGCAGGTCGTCGGGGCGCTGAGGTCGCGCGGGCACCAGGTGGTCGCGGTCGACGCGATGCGCGGCCTGCTGCCGCCCGCCGAGGAAAAGGCGCTGCTGACGGGCCGGATCGATCGGCTCCCGCCGCCGCCGGTCAGCGAATCGCGGCTTCCGGTCGTCGTCGAGCGGCCCGACCTGCGGGAGGCGGACCTCGTGTTCTTGGCGCTGCACGGAGGGACGGGCGAGGACGGGACCGTCCAGGCCGTGCTGGACCTCGCGGGCATCGTCTACACCGGCAGCGGCCGGCTCGGCAGCGCGCTCGGCATGGACAAGGACATCTCGAAGCGCCTGTTCCTCGCCGCCGGAGTGCCGACACCCGAATGGCTGATGGCGCCGGTCGCGACGGACGAAGTCGCGGAGCGCCTCGGTTTTCCGGTCATCGTCAAGCCGAACTCGCAGGGCTCGACCGTGGGGCTGACCCTGGTCGAGACGCCGGAGCAGCTGCAGCCGGCCGTCGAGCTTGCCGGCGGGTTCGACGAGTCCGTCATCATCGAGCGTTACGTGGCGGGGCGCGAGCTCACAGTGGGCATTCTCGACGACGAGCCTCTCGCCGTCGGCGAGATCATCCCGCAGGGCGGCGAGATCTTCGACTATGCGTCGAAATACCAGTCGGGCGGCGCGGACGAGATCTTTCCGGCCGACCTGACGGCGGAGCAGACGCGCCGCGTGCAGGAGCTGGGCCTTGCGGCGCACCGCGCGCTGAAGCTCGACTGCTACAGCCGGGCCGACTTCAGGATGGACCGCGAGGGCGGCCTGTGGTGCCTCGAGGTCAACACGCTGCCCGGGCTGACTGCGGGCAGCCTGCTGCCGCGGTCGGCCGCCGCGGTCGGGATCGGTTTCGACGAACTGTGCGAGCGCATCTGCGCGGGCGCGCTGCGCAAGCGCGCGGCCCGGTAGCACGACGACCCGTCGCGGCGTACCGTGGTCGGCCCGCGCCTGCTCCATGCACGCGGGGCGCTGCCCGCTCGGCGACGGCCCGCGAGCATCGCCCCTCGTTCGGACGGTCGGAGCGCGAGCCCCGCGTCGGCATCAGCCCTCCCTTCGGACCGCCGGAGCGCGAAGCCCCGCATGGATCAATGCGGCCCACCCGGCGACGAAGGCGATTCCGCCGAAAGGCGTGATTTGGCTCGCCGGGCTCCAGCCGAGCAGCGACGAGGCGTAGATCCCGCCGCAGAACAGCAGCGTGCCGATCGTGAATGCCCAGCCGGCCACGGCGACGGATCGGCCGGGAAGGCGCTCGTCGAGCGCCGCGACGGCAAGCAGCGCGAGTCCGTGGTAGAACTGATACCTGATCGCCGTATCGATCGCCGCGAGGGCCCGCGGCTCGTAATCGGCGAGACCGTGGCTCGCGTAGGCACCCAGCAGCGTCGAGATCAGCAGCGACGTTGCGGAGATCACGAGGAAGCGTTTCGCGTTCGAAGACATGTATCATTTCCTTCGCGCGCCGGCAGTTGCCGCGCCCGGGTGTCGTTGAAGAGGTCTTGATCGGAATGAAGCTTTACCATTGCACAGGCAGCCGTTCCACGCGCGTGTTGTGGATGCTCGAGGAACTCGGCGTCGAGTACGAGCTCGAGACACTGCCATTCGACCCGAAGGCGCTGCAGTCCGCCGATTATCTGGAGCTGAGCCCCTTCGGCAAGGTTCCCGTCCTGATCGACGATGCCGTGACGATGTTCGAGTCCGTCGCGATCATCCAGTACCTGCTCGAGCACTACGCCGACGAGCGCCTCGAGCCGCCCCGGAAGTCTCCCGAGTACGGCAAGTTTCTGCAGTGGATGCACTTCGGGGAGGCGACGCTGATGGGCCCTGTCGCTCAGGTCGCGATGCACTCGATGCTGCTGCCCGAGTCGGAGCGGCAGCAGGCCTTCGTCGAAGCCGGCCAGCGCAGCTTCAGGCATTACGCAACGAGCCTGGAGAAGGCGCTCCAAGGGCAGACTTATATCGTCGACGACACCTTCACGGCCGCAGACGTCGTGATCGGCTACACGCTGCACGTCGCGCGGCAATGCGGCCTTCTGTCGCCGGAGCTCGCGAACCTGCATGCCTATTACGAGCGCCTCGCCGCGCGGCCGGCATTCAAGAAGGCGACGGCCGCGTAACCGGACACGGCGGCCTCAGGGCCGCGCCAGCGGGGCGTACGGCGTCCGGGCGGACCTCGAGACGCCCAGGCAACAGGCGCGTGACGACCCGGCGTCGTCACGCTTTCTCCCACGGCGGCGTCCCCGCCCACTCCTTCGCGAGGTAATCCGTGAGCGCGCGCACCCGCGGCGGCACGAGCCGGCGTTGCGGCATCACCGCGTGGATGCCGCCATCCGGCAGCCTGTAATCCGGCAGCACCGTCCGCAGACGGCCCGCGCGCAGATCGTCGCACACGTGCCATGTGGACAGCAGCGCGATGCCTTGCCCGGCGAGCGCTGCGTCGCGGATCACCTCGCCGGAGTTGCTCTCGAGCGGACCCGCGACGCGGACGCCGTGCTCGCGTTCGTCGGGGCCGCGCAGCACCCAGTCGTCCATGGGGCCGGCCCTGCCGACCATCACGAGGCAGCGATGGCGCGCGAGAGCTTCGGGCGTGCGCGGCGTGCCGTGCCGCCGCAGGTAGCGCGGCGCCGCGCAGAGCACGCGCCGATTCGGTGCCAGCTTTCGCGAAACCAGGGCCGAGTCCTCGAGCGTGCCGATGCGAATCGCGAGATCGAGCCCTTCCCGGGCGAGGTCGAGCATATGGTCCGCTACCGCGATGTGGACGCCGAGGGCGGGGTGCCGGGCGAGAAATCGCGGCAGCAGAGGGGAGACATGGAGCCTGCCGAAAGCGGCCGGCATCGTGATCCGCAGCGTGCCGGTGATCTCGCGGCCGGCGCGCTCGAGACCGCTCGTCAGCGCGTCGAGGTCCTCGAGCAGCGGGCGGCCCTGCTCCAGCAGCGCGGCGCCTTCCGCCGTGAGCTTCAGCTGCCTCGTCGTCCGGTGCAGGAGCCGTACGCCGAGTCTGCGCTCCAGTTGCTTCAATCGCTGGCTCGCGACGGAAACAGAGACGTCCAGGCTGCGCGCCGCCGCCGTGATGGAGCCGAGCTCGGCAACACGCACGAAGAGATTCAGCTCGTCCAGCCGATCCATGGATTCTTTGCGATCCGTGAAAAGTGTCTGTCGATGTTGCCGGTATTTCGCGGGCGCTGTCGAGCGTACCGTGGCGGGCCTCGCCAGGAGTCATACGGAGGTCATCATGGAGTACCGCTGGCTCGGAGCGTCGGGGTTCAAGGTTCCCGCGCTCGGTCTCGGCACGGGCACGTTCGGGGGCAAAGGCCCCGTCTTCTCCGCGTGGGGCGACACCGGTGTCGCCGAAGCGCGCCGCCTGATCGACGTCTGCCTCGACGCGGGCATCACGCTGTTCGACTCCGCCGACGTGTACTCGGACGGCGCATCCGAATCGATTCTCGGTGCGGCGCTCGAAGGCCGCCGTGACCGGGCCATCGTTTCGACCAAGGTCAGCCTGCGCTCCGGCGACGATCCTAATGCCGCAGGCGCGTCGCGCAGTCATCTGCTGCGATCGGTGCACGGCGCGCTCGAGCGGCTCCGCACCGATTACGTCGACCTGCTGCAGCTGCACCACTTCGATTCCATGACGCCGGTCGAAGCCGTGATGTCGACCCTCGACGATCTCGTTCGCGCCGGCAAGGTGCGCTATGTCGGCGTGTCGAACTACTCGGGTTGGCAGCTGATGAAGTCACTGGCGGCGTCCGATCGCCGCGGCTACGCGCGAGTCGTGGCCCATCAGGTCTACTACTCGCTGATCGGCCGCGACTACGAGTGGGAGCTGATGCCGCTCGGGCTCGA
>JAFGNC010000115.1 GCA_016927175.1 Gammaproteobacteria bacterium
CGCTTCGCAAACGGCGTCAGGCGCTTGCGGTTGTACTGGTCCGCGAGCTTGCGGACGTATTCGGCTCGCGTCGGGTAGGGCAGCACGGTTCCGGCGAAGGCGCCGAGCCCGAGCCCGTTACTCATCGCGAAGGCCAGCATGGCGACCTGCTCGCCCGCGTCGCGGCCGACGAGGGTTGCGCCGAGGATCTGGTCCCCGCCTGCCGCCGTCAGCACCTCGACGAAGCCGTCGGTATCGCCCTGCGTCCTGCCGCGGTCGAGCTCGCCGAAGGTCGTGCGGTACGTGTCGAACGCGACGCCCGTCCGCTCGAGCTCGGCCGCGAGCGGGCCGAGCTGTGCGACCTCCGGGTCCGTATACGTGCAGCGCGGCACGATCAGCTTGTCGGCTCGCGCCGTCGGCAGGAACAACGCGTTCTGGACGACGATCCGCGCCTGCGCATCGGCGTTGTGCGTCAGCTGCAGCGCCGAGCAGACGTCGCCGGCCGCATAGATCCGGTGGTTGGTCGTGCGCAGGTGGCGGTCGACGGCGATACGTCCCGTGCCGTCGGTCTCGACGCCGACAGCGACGAGGTTCAGCTCGTCCGTATTGGCGCGCCGGCCGGTGGCGACCAGCAGCTCGTCCGCGTGGATCTCGCGGCGGCCGGCGCCGCCGTCGATCGCGATCGTGACGACGGCGCCGCGGCGCTCGACGCCGCGGACCTGGGAGCCGAGCTCGACGTGCACGCCGCCCGCGGCCAACGCGCCGGCGACGGCTTCGCTCGCGCCCGGCGCCTCTCGCGGCAGCAGCCTGTCCGCGGTCTCGATCAGCGTGACCTCGACGCCGAGCCGCGAGAACGCCTGCCCGATCTCGCAGCCGACGGCACCGCCGCCGATGATGCCGAGGCGGCGCGGCCGCTGCTTCAGGTCGAACAGCGTCTCGTTCGTCAGCGGCCTGCTTTCGGCGAGGCCCTCTATCGGCGGCAGCGCCGGCCGGGACCCGGTCGCGATGACCGTCCGCCGCGTGTTGAGCCGAACGTGCCCGACCAGCACCGTGTCCTGATCGACGAATTTCGCGCTGCCGAGGAAGACGTCGACGCCGGCGTCCGTGTAGCGCTGCACCGAGTCGTGCTGCGAAATCGCCGCGCGCACTTCGCGCAGCCACGCATAAGCCGCGTCGAAGTCGGCGTCCGAGCGGGCGCCGCGCGTGAACTCCAGCAGCGACTTCGACGGCACGCAGCCGGCGTTGAGGCAGTCGCCGCCCATGGCCGCGCGCTCGACCAGCGCGACGTCGGCGCCGAGACCGGCCGCCGCGATCGCGGTGACGAGCCCGGCCGGCCCGGCGCCGATGACGACGAGATCGTACCGGCGGCGGGCGTCGGGCGGGGTGTAATCGGCAGGAAACACCAGGCGACGCCAGACCGCGTCGAACGCGGCGCCCGGATAGTCCGACGTGCCGCTCGGCTCCGCCACGTTACGTCCGCTCCCCTTCGCCGCTTTCCCTGGCGAGGTGCGCGGCCAGAGTCCGGTTGGCCTTGCGCGTGATCAGCACGGTCAGCAGCACCGTCGCGGCGAAGCCCGCGATCCACAGCGCGGTGCCGAGCGGCCCCTGCTCGATGCCGCCGTTGGTCAGGTCCGTCAGGTCCTTCGCCAACGTGCCGACGTATACGTACAGAATCGTCGCGGGCAGCATGCCCAGCCACGTCGCGAAGAAATAGTCGCGGAAGCGGACGCCCGTCAGGCCGAGCCCGTAGTTCAACAGGTTGAAGGGGAACAGCGGCGACAGCCTCGCCAGGAACACGATGACGAAACCTTCATGCCGGGTGGCGGAGTCGAGCGCCCGGAACCGGGGCAGCCGCGCGACCCTTTCCGCCACCCAGTCGCGGGCGAAGAAGCGCCCGACCAGAAACGCGGCCGCGGCGCCGAGCACGCTGCCGATCGATACGAGCAGAACGCCGAGCGGAAGGCCGAAGACGAAGCCGGCGCCGAGCGTCAGCACCGAGCCCGGCACGACGAGCACGGCGGCGACGATGTACGTGGCGATGAACGCGAGCCACGACAGCCGGGGATGCTGCTCGACCCAGCCGACGCCGAGCGCGAGCCATTCGCCGACCGGGGAGATCGCGATCACGATCAGCAGCCCGAGCAGCACCAACGCGAGCGTCAGCGGTTTCATGTGTCTGCGCATCGGCTTCAGCGAGGCTCGGTGTCTAGCTCGAGGACCCATTCGCGCAGCGCGCGTCGCGCCGGCCGCGGGTCGCCGCGCAGGCTGCGTTCGAGCGGCGCGAGATCCTCGAACCGGTCGACGTCGGTCAGCGGCTCGAGCGTCGCGACGCTCCATCCGGCCGCCTCGCACGTCGAGCGCAGCGCGTCGCGCAGCGCCGCAGTGCTCCACGGCAGCCCGGTCAGCTCGGGCCACGGCCGCCGCGCACCCATCAGCACGACGCCGCCGTCGACGGCCGGCCCGAGCACGGCGTCGTGCCGTGTCAACGCTGACGCGGCGCGTTCCAGATAGCTCTGATCGAGCCGAGGGCAGTCGACGCCGATGAAGATCTGCCGCGGCCAGCCGAGCTTGCACAACTCGCGGTTCACGTGGTTGATTCGCGCGCCGAGGTTCTCGCCCTGCTGGCGGATCTCGGCGCCTTCCGGCAGCGCCCGCCCCGCGAGCCACTCCCCGTCGGCCGCCTCGGCCGGCGCGAAGCAGCGAAACCCCCGCCAGTGGCGCATGTCCTCGATCGCACAGGCGCTGAGCCGGTCTGCGGCATCGGCGGCGGAGCGGCCCATCTCGGCGGCCAGACGTCGTTTCGACCGGTCCGGTGCTTTCAGCATCAGGACCAGACAGGTGCTGGATACGGCTGTGTCAGACATCGTCGGGATCCGGGAGGATCGCAGATGATAAGGCGGAAACGGCCGCGATGCAGAGCCTGCGCGTCGGGTCCGGCAGGCGCCCGCCGCGGCACGCAGCGCATCGAAACGGTGCAGCCGCTGCACCACCCGCGGGCATCCTGGTGCCGGACGAGCCGGGCGGTCCGGGCTTAACTCGCTGTTCTGACAACGAATGTCGACGTGGCACAGATGCTGCAATCGGCGGCCGTGAACGTGACCGTTCCGCAAATTCTGAGGTAGAGAACATGAAACTCATTACGGCAGTCATCAAGCCGTTCAAGCTCGAGGACGTGCGGCAGGCCCTGGGCGAGGCAGGAGTGCAGGGCATGACCGTGACCGAGGTGAAGGGGTTCGGGCGACAGAAGGGCCATACAGAGCTTTACCGGGGGGCAGAGTATTCCGTCGACTTCGTGCCGAAGACCAAGATCGAGGCCGCCGTGCCGGAGTCGCTGGTGGAGCAGGCGGTCGAGGCAATCGTCAACGCCGCCGGCACCGGCTCGATCGGCGACGGCAAGGTCTTCGTTTCCGATCTCGAGCAGGCCGTGCGCATCCGCACGGGCGAGACCGGCGACCAGGCCCTGTAACGGCGGGAGAACGAACGGCATGAATGAGGCACTGCTGGAGCTGAGCTACGCGCTCGACACGTTCTACTTTCTCGTGTGCGGCGCGCTGGTCATGTGGATGGCCGCCGGGTTTTCGATGCTCGAGGCCGGTCTGGTCCGAGCGAAAAACACCGCCGAAATCCTGACGAAGAACGTCGGCCTGTTCTCGATCGCGAGCATCATGTACATGCTGGTCGGATACAACCTGATGTATCCCGGCGACGGTGCGCTGATCGACAGCATCCTCGGCGCGTTTTCGATTCTCGGCACGTCGGACAACGCGGCGGCCGCCGTCGTCGCCGGCGGCGACGACGCGCCGTACTACTCGAACCTGTCGGACTTCTTCTTCCAGGTCGTGTTCGTCGCAACGGCGATGTCGATCGTGTCGGGCGCCGTCGCGGAGCGCATGAAGCTGTGGGCGTTCTTCGCCTTCGCGATCGTGATGACCGGTTTCATCTACCCGATCCAGGGCTATTGGAAGTGGGGCGGCGGCTTTCTGGACGCGGCGGGCTTCCTGGACTTCGCGGGCTCGGGCGTCGTGCACATGGCCGGCGGCGCCGCCGCGCTCGCGGGCGTGCTGCTGCTCGGCCCGCGCAAAGGGAAGTACGGCCCCGACGGAGAGGTGCGCGCGATACCCGGCTCCAATTTGCCGCTGTCGGCTCTCGGCACGCTGATCCTGTGGCTCGGCTGGTTCGGCTTCAACGGCGGCTCGGAGCTGAAGGTTTCGGACGTCGCCGAAGCTAACGCCGTGGCGATGGTGTTCGTGAACACGAACATGGCCGCGGCCGGCGGCCTGATCGCGGCACTGCTGCTGGCGCGCGCCTGGTTCGGCAAGGCGGATCTGACGATGGCGCTGAACGGCGCGCTGGCCGGGCTCGTCGCGATCACGGCGGAGCCGCTGACGCCGTCGCCGATGCTTGCGACGGCGATCGGTGCCGTCGGCGGGCTGATCGTCGTCGCGTCGATCGTGACGATGGACCGGGTCTTCAGGATCGACGATCCGGTCGGCGCGATCTCGGTGCACGGCGTCGTCGGCATCTGGGGACTGATCGCCGTGTGGCTGTCGAACGACGACGCAACGCTCGGCGCTCAGCTGCTCGGCGCCGGCGTCATCTTCCTGTGGGTGTTTCTGACGAGCTTCGTCGTCTGGCTCGTGCTGAAGCTCCTGATCGGGATTCGCGTCTCGGAGCAGGAAGAGCACGAGGGCGTGGACATCGGCGAGTGCGGACTCGAGGCCTACCCCGAGTTCACGCGCGCCGACTGAGCCTTCCCGGTCATCCGGCGGCCGTGCGCTTTATGTGCCGTACGGCCGTCGCTTGACCGAAGCAGTCGCAAAGAC
>JAFGNC010000015.1 GCA_016927175.1 Gammaproteobacteria bacterium
CCGGATCGCTGATCGGACCCTCCGCGTAAACGCCGTAGCCCTGCGCGATCTTCGCGTAATCCGGGTTCGGATCGGATATGACGTTGCCGATGTGGCAGTTCTCCGCGCCCCGGCCGCGCCGCGATGCCGTCCGCTGCACCAGCATGACCTCCGCGTGGTATGCGCGGTTGTTGTGAACGATCGTCAGCAGCGGGATCCGATGATGCGCGGCGGTCCACATGGCGCCGGCGCCGACGAAATTGAAGTCGCCGTCGCCGACGATCGCGATCGGCAGCCGGCCGTGCTTCCTGTGCGCCAGCGCGCCGCCGACCGATGCCGGCGTGTCGTAGCCGATACCGAAGCCGCCGCAGTCGCCGTTGTACCGATAGTGCCTGTCGTGGTTCAGCAGCCGGCGCTGCCACGTGCCCGTGAATTGATGGCCGGACACGATGGCCCAGTCGTCGTTCTCGATCTGCCGGCCGAGCTCGGCGACCATGCGCGGCACGCTGATCGGGCTCGAGTTCCACCCGTGGCGGGCGTCGGCGACTTCCTGCTCCCGAGCCGCCTTGTGTGCGGCGGCGACCTGCTCGCGGCGAATCTGCCGCGCACGCTCGTGGTTGCGCGTCGTGAGCCGCCGGATCTCCTCGATCAGCGCCGGCAGCGTCGCCTCCGCGTCCGCGGCGATGGCGAGATCCACGGCCGAATAATTGCCGTAGTCGTGGATGTTGGTGCCCTGGAACAGGTACTCCGAGCAGATGCTGATCGTGCGGCCGCCGCTCGCCGCCATGCGCCTGACGGCGCTCGACATGTCGTTGAGCTCGAGGCCCAGGACCACATCCGGCTCGTAATCGGCGCCGCCGTTTCCGTACAGCGGGTGCCACGACGGGAACCCCTGCCACGACGCGTAGCCGCCGACGTCCACCGGCGCCTCGAGCAGCTCGGCCAGCTCGACCCCCAGGTTCCAGCCGCGCTCGGTGCGAGCGAACTTCTGCAGCAGAATCAGCGGGCGCTCGGCCTCGACCAGCCAGCGCGCGGCCTCGCGGACGGCATTCCCATCGCCCTGCGGTGGCGCCGTCATCGTGAGCTTCGGCACCGCTAAGCCTGCGCCTTCCGGCATCGGCATCTCCTGCAGCGCCGAATCCACGACGAGCAGGGTCGGGCCCATCGGCGGCGTACGGCCGATGACGTAGGCGCGCATGGCGGCGTCGGCGAAGCGCTCGAGGTTGGTCGCCTCGTCGTCGAACTTGACGAAGTCCCGGACCAGCGCGCCCATGTCCTGCGCGCTGTGCGGCCGGTTCACGACGCTCGTCGGGTTCCGGTTGTGCGCGACGACGGCGAAGATCGGCACGCGGTCCGCCCACGCCTGGAACATCGCCATCGACGCGTGCAGCAGCCCGACGGTGCCGTGCATCAGCGTCATCATCGGCTTACCGGCCGCTTTCGCGTAGCCGTGCGCCATGGCCGCGCCGGCCTCCTCGTGCAGCACGGTCAGGATCTCGGGGCTTCGGTTGCCGCCGTAGTTGATGATCGACTCGTGGATCCCTTCGAACGCCGAGCCCGGGTTCACGGCGACGTACTCGAGGTCGAGCGCGCGCAGCACGTCGACCATGTAATCGGAGGCAGGGTGCTGGATGAACCGGGACGGGTCGACGCCCGGCGCGAGCTCCGGCGGCTCGTAGTCCGCAAGCCCCTCGGCCTCGGTCGGTCTTGCGGCGGCCGGCCGCGCGTCGGTGCCGTCCGCCCGCTGCGCCTGCGCGGGGCCCGCGACGAACGCCGTCGCGGCGCCGACCGCGGCGCCTTTCAGGAAATTGCGCCTCGGCAGCGCGCCCTCGTCCGGTTGTTCGATGCGGTCCGGTCGATCGGATCTCTTCATAACCGTCTCCTCGTTCGCGGCGGGCCCGCGGCGCGAGCCCGCCGCAGCAGCCCTCACTCGAAGTAAAACTCGAGCGTCGCCCCCACTTCCCGCGGACGGTTGACCGTCGCGGCCTGTATGCCGAAGCCGCCCGACAGGAACCCGGAGTTCAGGTACCGCTCGTCACCCAGGTTCGTGCCGAAAGCGCTGAGCCGCCAGTTCTCACTCGGCGGCGAATACTGCAGCCGGGCGTTCGTGAGCCCGAAGGACTCCTGCCAACGCTGCTGCCGGAGCGCCTCGGACAACATGTAATCGTCCATGAAGCCGTAATCGAGGCGCGCGACGAGCGTGCCGCCGTTGGCGAGGTCCGTGCCGTACTCGGCCCCGACACTGTAGCTCAATTCCGGGGCCAGCTTGAACGGCGAGTCGAGCGCGATCTGGGTCGTCGTGCCGATGTCCGTGTACCGCGTGTCGAGCCGCCCGACGTTGACGTCGAAGCGCCAGTGCTCGCTGGGCGCGAACACCGTCTCGATCTCGAAACCGTCGACTTCCGCCTTGCCCGCGTTCGTCGTGATCGGGTTCGGCAGGGTCAGGCCCGGGTTGTTCGGATCGGGCGGCGCCTCGTTGACGTGAATGCCGTTCCACTTGCCGGAGAACCACGTGAAGTTCAGGCGGATCCTGTCGTCCAGCCAGTCGGAGCGCAGGCCGAGCTCGTAGTTCTCGAGCGTCTCGGCCTCGTACGGCACGACGCCGAGCACCGGGTTCACGTTGATGCCGCCGGCACCGAAACCTTCCGCATAGCTGACGTAGGTCATCAGGTTGTCGTTCCAGCGGTAGTTCAGCGCGACGCGCGGCGTCGTCGAGTCGAAGTCGGCCGTGCCGACCACCTGCTTCGTCCCGGCGAACACGTCGCCGACCGCGTTCGTGTCCGGGAACTCCGGCATCACGGCGCCTGTCGGCGTGATGTCGTAGTCCTCGGCTTCCTCCTCGTTGAAGCGGATGCCGACGGTCAGGTCGAGCCGGTCCGTCAGCGCGACGTCGACCTCGCCGAACACGGCCGTGCCCGTCGTCTCGTCGCCGATGTAGTTGTCAGAATCGCCCGGCGTCAGCGTGAAGCCGGGCTGGCCGGCCTCCGCGAGCGCGAGGTCGAGCTCGCCGGTGCGGAATTCCGTAAAGGTCCAGCGGAAGGTCCGCGTCGCAGCCTCCTCGCGCCAGTAGTACAGCCCCCCCACCCACTCGATGCGGTCCCCGATCTGCCCCTGAAGCTGAATCTCCTGCGTGAGCTGCTCGGCGATGCGCCGGCGGTCGTCCTCGATCATCGTGATCTCGGCCGCGTCCCAGTCGGTGTAGATGCGGTCCTCGTAATCGCGCACGCCTGTGATCGACTTGAGCCGCAGCCTGTCCGTGAGATCCCATTCGACGTCGAGCGTGAAGCGCTCGCTGTCGTACTGGTAGCCCTGGATCTCCATGTCCGAGCGCGTCTGATGGCCGCCGACGACGCCTCCCGGCCAGTTCGACGCATGGGTCTCGTTCGTGAAGGCAAAGCCGGCGTCGTTGAACGCCTGCTGTCTCGGGTGACCGTTCAGAAAGTCGACGACGCGCGCCGCACCCGCCCGGTCGACGTCCGTGAATTCGCCGATGAAGCGGACCTGCAGCGATTCCGTCGGCGTCCACAGCACGTCGCCGCGGTAGATCGTGTCGTTGACGTCGCCGAACTTGCGGCCGGTCGTCAGGCTCTCGACGAAGCCGTCGCGGGTCAGCTGTGCCGCCGTGACCTTGGTCAGCAGATTGTCGGCCAGCGGGATGTCGATCGCAGCCGTGACATCGCGGCGGTCGTAGGAGCCGGTCGTCAGCTTCACGCGCGCGCCGAATTCCTCGCCGGGCAACCTCGTGACGTACTGGATCGCGCCGCCGGTCGTATTCTTGCCGAACAGCGTGCCCTGCGGGCCTCGCAGAACCTCGATGCGCTCGACCTCGACCACGTTCATGGACAGCAGCCCCGCGTCCGTCGCCTGCCAGACGCCGTCGACGTAGGTTGCGATGCCGGGGATGCCGCGCATCGTGAAGTCGCTGTCCGCCTCGCCCGTCGCGCCGCCGCCGAACAGGGCGATGTTCGGCACGGTCGTGTTCAGATCCTCCAGCGATTCGATGCCGCGCGCCTCGAGCGCTTCGCTGCCGAGCGCCATGACGGAGATAGGGATGTCCTGCAGGTTTTCCTCGCGGCGCCGAGCCGTGACGACCACCTCCTCGAGCGCGTTGCGGGCGCCGGCCTGTTGAGCCGCGAGCGGCGCAGCGGCCAGGACCGCGGAGCCGCCGAGCAGCCCCGCTACGATCTGATGGATTCGCCTTGTCATCGATCTTCCCCCTCGGTGAGCGCGGCGCGGCCGCGTGCCCTGGGCGACGGCGGCGCCGCGTGTCGTTGCCACGCAACGACTATACTCCCAAGCGCCGGGAAGCCGAAACTTCGAGCCTCTTAAAAAGAGACTGATAAGTTCAGTTATGACGTGGGGTTACAGGTGACAGTCCGTTTCCTTGAGGAGCGGCCGCAGCAGCAACTCCGCCGCTCGAGTGTGTGGCAGCAGCACGTCATCACGGCTGCGCGATCGGCGTGCGCAGCGACGACGCGAGCTCCGGTATCTGCTCCATCAGCGCGAGGCCGTACTCGATCGCGACCGCGTAGGACACGTTCGTCTCCGCCGCCGCCAGCCGGTCCGCCGCGGGCACGTGCGGCACCAGATCGCCGGGCTCGAATCGGCCGCTGACGATGCCGATCACGTGGCCGTCCTGGACGTGGATCAGCGGGCCGCCGCGGTCGCCCTCGTGAAAGGCGGAGCTGAACAGGATCAGGGCCGTATCGTTGCGCGAGCGGATCTTCGCGCTGACGACGGCTTCGAACGACATCACCGTGTGTACCTGATGATGTCCGTAGGAATAGCCGAGCGACATGACGCTCGCGCCCTGGCGCACGGCCGCGGTGGAGCCGAGAAAATCGTCCGGCACGCCGATCTCGACCTCGTGCTCGATGCGGAGCAGCGCCACGTCGCGCTCGACGTCGCGGGCGGCGACGGACACCGGCATCGCGGTGACGCGATGCGACGTCATCTGCAGGAAGTCCTCGCTCGGCTCGGACGGTACGACCACGAGGCTGCCCTCGCCGGCGGCGACCAGGTGTGCCGCGGTCAGCAGGTAGCCGTGCCGATCCACGAGGAAGGCGGAGCCGAGGAACTCGACCGCGTCGCCGCGGCATCGCGCCAGCATCATGCAGCCGCTGCGGAATTTGTGCGTGACCGATTGCAGCACCTTCAGGGCCCCGCTCGCCGTTCCGGGGCCGCCGCTCTGTCGGACTCGCTCGGCTCGCTCGGCCCGGGCGGCCCGGGCGGCTCGGCGGGCGGCGCGCCGAGCCAGATCTTGCGCCGGCCGAAGGTCGGCAGGTTGCGCGTCGCGCGCGTGCGGAACTCCGGCCCTTCGTACGCTTCGCTCGACAGCGTGAAGGTCTGCCCGCCGCGATACTCGTCGAGCCCCTTGTGCAGCGCATAGCACATGCCGAGCAGCACGATCGCGAACGGCAGGCCCGTCGCGACGGCCGCCGTCTGCAGCGCGACGAGGCCCCCCGCGATCAGCAGCGCGCCGGCGACGATGCCTTCGAGAACGGCCCAGAACACACGCTGCAGCTTCGGCGGCTCCGGGTTGCCGCCCGCCGTGATGATGTCGATGACGAGCGAACCGGAATCGGATGACGTGACGAAGAACGTGACCACGACGAGGACGGCGAGCGAAGCCGTGACGGCGTCGAGCGGGAAGCGCTCGAGCAGCACGAACAGCGACACCGGCAGGTTCTCCTGCACGGCCGCCGCGATGCCGCCTTCGCCGAACATCTCGATGTTCAGCGCGCTGTTGCCGAACACCGTCATCCAGATGAACGTGACGAGCGACGGAATCAGCAGCACGGCTTTGATGAATTCGCGCACCGTGCGTCCGTAGGAGACGCGGGCGATGAACATGCCGACGAAGGGCGACCACGAGATCCACCACCCCCAGTAGAACACGGTCCAGCCGTTCTGCCATTCCGTGTTCTCGTACGTCTCGTTCCAGGTGCTGAGGTAGGCGAACTGCTGCACGTAATAGCCGACGTTCTCGACGAACGCGTTCAGAATGAACAGCGTCGGTCCGACGAGCAGAACGAACAGGAGCAGCGCCGCCGCGAGCAGCACGTTGATCTGGCTCAGCCGCTTGATACCCGCGTCGAGGCCGCGCACGACCGACCACGTCGCGAGCGCCGTGATGCCGGCGATCAGAGCGAGCTGCACGCCCGTCGTCTGCGGAACGCCGATCAGGTGCTCGAGGCCGGCGTTGACCTGCTGCACGCCGAGGCCGAGCGAAGTCGCGACGCCGAACATCGTCGCCACCGTCGCCAGAATGTCGATCGCGTTCCCGGCAGCGCCGTAAATGCGCTCCCCGATCAGCGGATAGAACACGGAGCGGATCGACAGCGGCAGGCCCTTGTTGAACGCGAAGAACGCGAGGGCGAGGCCGACCAGGCAATACAGCGACCAAGGGTGCAGGCCCCAGTGCAGGAACGTGAAGTCCATCGCGAGCCGCGCCGCCTCCGGAGTGCCGCTCTCCGTGATCGGCAGCTCGACGTAGTGGAACATCGGCTCCGCGACGCCGTAGAACAGCAGCCCGATGCCCATTCCCGCGCTGAACAGCATCGAGTACCAGGCGGCCGTCGAGAACTCGGGCTCGGCGCCTTCGCCGCCGATCCGGATGCCGCCGAACCGCCCGAGCAGCAGCGACACGACGTAGATCAGCACGACGTTCAGCGTCGCCACGAAGAACCAGCCGCCGTACTTCGAGATGCCGGCCTGCAGCGTCGTGAACAGCTCGTCGAGCCCGATGGCGAAGAACAGCGTCAGCGTGACGAACAGCAGGATCAGCCCGGCGGAGAAGAAGAAGACCTGAGGGTGCACGTCGAGCTGCAGCCAGCCCGTCGGCAGCGGCCTGCCGCCGTCGCCTCCGTCGCGTCCAGTGTCTTTAGACATCGATACGTGATCCTCCGGAGCTTGTGCATGGACGGCCGGCCGCGGGCGGCGGCGAGGGCGCGGCTGGCGAGCGAGATACCGGATTATTGCAACTCGGCCGCGGCGATGCACACCGGCGGAGACCGAGCTTGGCCCGCGGGGCTCTATCCTCTGGCTCTGCCGGACCGGCGTTTCGGCTTCGAGCCGACGATGGCATCGTAGCCCGATACGAGACGGAACGCGCGCGCGAGATTCTCGACGAACAGCTTCTGGCCCATGAAAATCGGGCCCGGCCGGTTGATGATCGTATTATTGATCGTGCCGAGCGCGATCTGCATCGCGAAGCGCACGTTCATCTCCTCGTCGCTCGTGAGCCGCCGGCGCGCTTCCCTCTCCATGCGTTCGATGAAGGCGCTCGCGAGCTCGTGTCCGTGCTCGCGGATCGGCTGCCAGAACTGCGGATCGTTGATGCTGCGGATCAGCGCGGCGCGCCAGAACCGGCGGCGCTTCCAGTAGTAATTGACGGCATCGGCGATCAGCGCGTTGATCCACTCCCCGTCGGGCAGCGTCGCGAACAGCTTGGACCGCTCCCGCGTGCGCTGCTCGAGGTGGTGCGCGATCAGGGCGTCGAAGTACTCGTCCTTGCTCTTGAATCGCGCATAAAAGGCGCCGACGGAGTAACCGGCCTCGCGCGCGAGCTCCGCGATCGTGATCGACTCGAACTCGCGTTCCTCGAGCAGCTTGAAGCCGGTCGCGACCAGCGCCTCGTAGGTTCGGCGCCCCCGTTCCTGCTTGATCCGCTGGCTTGCAGCCGGGAGCGCGCTCGCTTGACTCATAATCGCGAATCCATATTCTGTTTATGCAGATGCGAGAGCATTCCGTCAACCGGGGCAGGCGGCATTCTATAACGCTGCTCGGGGCGGGAAGCTTGCGGCGTTGCACGATCGGAACGAAGCGGGGGGCTACGATGGGCGCGATGACGTGTTGAGGGTGCGCTATCGCCTGCGGGCGACGCCGTCGGGGCGCGCGTCTGCCGCGGCCGCGTTGCTGGCGATGCTGTCGTTGCTCGTCGGCTGCGGCGGCGCTGAAGACGGATCCGGCGGGCGATCCGCTGCCGTCGAATCCCCCACACGGCAGCCGGGAGCGCAGCAGCCGGAATCACAGCCGCGCCCGGGCGGCCCCGACGGCGAGGGTGCTGCTTCCCGTGAGCCCGGCGGGGTGCCGGGCGCCGGCGCCCGCCCGAACATCGTGCTGATCGTCGCCGACGATCTCGGTTACTCCGACCTCGGCGCCTTCGGCGGCGAGATCCCGACGCCGAACATCGACGCTCTCGCGCGCGACGGCATGATGCTGACGCAGTTCTACTCGAGTCTCGCGTGCTCGCCGACTCGCTCGATGCTGTTCTCCGGCACGGACAACCACGTCGCGGGCCTCGGCGTCATGGGCCCGCCGCAGGATCCGAAGCTGCGCGGCCAGCCGGGGTACGAAGCTCACCTGAACTTCCGCGTCGCGAGCCTCGCGAGCCTGATGCGCGACGCTGGGTATCGCACGTACATGACGGGGAAATGGCACCTCGGCCGCGACGTCGAGACAGGCCCCGCCGCCCGCGGCTTCGACCGCTCGTTCGTATCGCTCGACGGCGCGGCGCACCTCGGCGGTCTGTCCTGGAACGGTCCCGGGCTCGCGCCGTACCGGGACGGCGAGGAGCTCGTGACGGTCGGCGAGGATTTCTACTCGACCCGCTTTTATACGCAGCGGATGATCGAGTACATCGAGTCCGATCGCGGCGGCGCCGCGGCCGCGGAGCGTGCGGCGGGCAGCGGCGGCGCGGAGGACGACGCGCCGTTCTTCGCCTACCTCGCATACACGGCGCCGCACTGGCCGCTGCAGGCGCCGCGCGAGAGCATCGCGAAGTTCGAAGGCTGGTACGACGAGGGCTACGAAGCGCTGTACCGGCGCAGGCTCGAGCGCGCGAAAGAGCTCGGCCTCGTGCCGGCGGATTTCGAAGGGATTCCGCCGGTGGACGGGCAGCCGAGCTGGGAGGAGCTGACCGACGAGGAGCGGCGCTTCGCCGCCCGCCGAATGGAGATCTACGCGGCGATGGTCAGCGACCTCGATGCCTACGTCGGCCGCTTCGTCGATTACCTCGAGGAGATCGGCGAGCTCGACGACACGTTCATCTTCTTCATGTCCGACAACGGCCCCGAATCCTCACGCCGCGAGCTGGTGCCTCCCGTGAGCCGCTGGGTCGAGACCTGCTGCGACAACTCGTACGAGAACCTCGGCGCCGGCGATTCCTACGTGATGTACGGCCCGAACTGGGCGCGCGCCGGCTCGGCGCCGTTCCGGCGCTGGAAGGCGACGGCGTTCGAGGGTGGCATCCACGTGCCCGCGTTCGCGCGTTTTCCGGGCGTCGTGCCGGAAGGCGGCCGCAACGATGCGTTCGCGACCGTCATGGACCTGCTGCCGACGTTCCTCGCGCTGGCCGGCGCCGAGCACCCGGGTGAGACCTATCGCGGCCGCCCGGTGGCGCCGGTGCGAGGCGAGTCGTTGCTGCCGATGCTGAGCGGCCGCGCGCAGGACGCGCACGACGAGGAGTACTACGTCGGCTGGGAGCTGTACGGCCACCGCGCCGTACGGCAGGGAAACTGGAAAATTGTCTGGGATCCCACCGAGCGCGAGGCGGCCGCGTGGCATCTGTTCGACCTGTCGCGCGACCCGGGCGAGCAGAGCGACCTCGCCGCGGCGGAACCGGAGCGGCTCGAGCGGATGCTCGAGCTGTGGGAGCGTTATCGTCGCGACAGCGGCGTGATCCTGTAGCGGGCGTTCGGCTCGTCGCGGCGGTGCGCCGACCGCTTCAGTCGAGCGACGCGAGCATCGCCTGCAGCTCGTCGATGTCCGCCGGCTTGATCATGTGGCGATCGAAGCCCGCTTCGCGCGCCCGGCGGCGGTCGTCCTCCTGCCCCCAGCCCGTCAACGCCACGATCGGCGTCTTCCGCTCCGGGAACTCCCGCCGTATGCGGCGCGCGACCTCGTAGCCGTCCATCTGCGGCATGCCGATGTCGAGCAGCACGACATCGGGAGCGTCGTCGCGGTAGGCGGCGAGGCCCGCGGCGCCGCCGTTCTCGATGCGGACCTCGGCGCCGAGGTGCTGCAGCAACAGGCTGAGGCTCAGCGCCGCATCGTGATTGTCGTCAACGACCAGGATCCGCTTCCCGGCGGCCAGGTTCGGTACCGGCGGGGCTGCCGGCGAGGCGGCGGGATCGGGCGCCGGCGCGAGCGGCAGGCGTACCACGAACTCGCTGCCGCGGCCGATCCCCGCGCTGAATGCCTCGATCGTGCCCCCATGCATCTGCGCAAGCTGCCGGGCCAGCGCGAGGCCGATGCCGAGCCCGCCCTGCGCGTCGCTCGCGCGGCTGAACATCCGGAACAGCCGCGGCAGCGTCTCCGCGTCGATGCCGGCGCCCGAGTCCCGCACCGCGATCCTGACCGACGCAGCCTCGCGGCGGGCCTCGACGACGATGCGGCCGCCGGGGTCGGTGTACCTGGCGGCGTTGTTCAGCAGGTTGGCGAGGATCTGTGACAGCCGGATCGGATCACCGTCGAGCCACAGCGGCTCGTCCGGCAGGTCGACCTCGAGCGCGTGCTCCGCCGCGTCGATCAGCGGGCGGCTCGTCTCGAGGGCGCTCATCACGACGCTCGCGACCGCGACGAGCTCTCGGCGCAGCTCGAGCGCCCCGCGGCTGATTCTCGAGACTTCGAGCAGGTCGTCGACGAGGCGGACGAGATGGTCGACCTGCCGGTCCATCATCGCGAAGACCGCGTCGCCGGCATTGCGGCCGGGGCCGGCCCGGCGCAGCAGCTGCAGCGAGCTGCGCAGAGGCGCCAGAGGGTTACGCAGCTCGTGCGACAGCGTCGCCAGAAACTCGTTCTTGCGCTGATCGGCTTCCCGCAGCGCCGCGTCCATCTCGCGCAGCGCTTCCTCGGCTGCTCTTCTTTCCGTCACGTCGTAGAGCACGGCGACGAAGCCGGCTACCGATCCGTCCGGCGCGGGCTCCGGAACGTAGGCGCAGTGCATCCAGCGCGTGCCGATCTGCTCGTATTCGAGCTTCTCCTCGAACTCGGCCCGCTGCCCGCCGAGCACGGCGTTCACGTGCGGCTCGAGCCGGCGGTAGACGCCCTCGCCGACGACGTCGCGAACGTGGCGGCCGACCAGCTGCTCCGGCCGCTGCCCGAAGCGGGCGGCATAGGGCGCGTTGACGAACCTGAAGCGGACGTCGGCGTCGCACTGCACGATCAGCGCCGGCGCGTTGTCCGTCACGAAGCGCAGCTGCGCCTCGCTCGCGCGCAGCGCCCGCTCCGCGCGCCTGCGCTCCGTCACGTCCTCCAGCGAGACGAGCACGTTCCGGAGCTGCGGATCCTCGGCCCTGAACGTCATCGACAGCAGCACGTCGCGCCGGTCGCCGTTGAGCGTCCTCAGTACGGTTTCGGAGCGGAAGTGGCGGCGCCCGTCGAGAATCGCGATCAGCACTTCCGCGAAGGCGTCCGCGGTATCGGGCAGCAGCACGTTGTGCAGCGGCCCGAGCAGCTGACTTTCGTCGGTGGCGCCGAACAGCCGGAGCATGGCCTCGTTGGCCTCGACCGTGCGCACGAGGTCGATCGCGCGCTGCACGAAGTCGGGATGAGCGGTGAAGTAGGCGCGAAAATCGGCGACGCCGGCGGCGGCGAGGCCGTCGAGCGCCGCCTTGACGGCAGAGTAGTCCTGGACGCAGATCGAGACGTCTACGCTCAGGAAAATGCTGTGGTAGCGCTGTTCGTCCGCTTCCGCGCGCGCAGCGACGAAGAGACGGCGGGATGTCAGAGCCCTCTGTTCGGTCATCAACGGTCCGTGTCGCGGGCAGGATTTGGCGATCGTGCGACAGCTTACAGCGTCCGAGCCGGTCGTCGCCAGACGCTGTCGCGGCGCGTCTCGCCGCCCGTATGGGCGCTCGCCCTTGCCGCTGCGCGATCGCAGGCCGGACGACGGGCGGCATCAGAATGCCCGGGGGGCGGCATTACGTCGCTTCGGGCGAGTACGGATGGACGCCGGCCTCTGGCCGGGGCTTCGGCCCGGTGCTACCGTCATCCCATGAATGTCACCACCGCCGACTTCGAGACCGAGGTCATCGCAGCCTCCCGTCGCCTTCCGGTCGTCGCGGATTTCTGGGCGCCGTGGTGCGGCCCGTGCCGCACGCTGAGCCCGATCATCGAGAAGGTCGCGGGCGAGTTCGCCGGCCGCGTCAAGCTCGTGAAGGTCGACTCCGATCAGAATCCCGAGCTGTCCCAGGCGCTCGGCATCCGCTCGATACCGACCGTCGTCGCTTTTCGGGACGGCCGCACGGTGTCGCACTTCCTCGGTGCGGTGCCGGAGAGCCAGGTGCGGGCGTTCTTCGAGAAGCTGTTGCCCTCGCCGTCCGAGGAGGCGCTGCGCCGAGCCGAAGCGCTGTACCAGGAAGGGCGCTATGACGACGCCGAGCAGGCGCTGTCGGAAGTGAAGTCCGGCGATCCGGCGCTCGACGCTCGCGCCGAGGCGCTGCGTCACGGTATCGCGTTCGCGCGCGCCGGCGCCGACGGGCCGGGCGAGGATGCGCTGCGCGCGAAGCTCGAAACGCACCCCGACGATCACGACGCGCGGCTGGCACTGGCCGGCGTGTATGCCTCGCAGCGCCGCTATGCGCAGGCCATGGAGGAGTTGCTCGAGATCGTGCAGCGCGCGAAGAACTGGCGCGACGGCGAGGCGCGCCGGCAGATGCTCGCGGTCTTCGATCTCGCAGGCTCCGATTCCGCGCTGGTCGCCGAATACCGCCGCAA
>JAFGNC010000016.1 GCA_016927175.1 Gammaproteobacteria bacterium
AGGCGAAAATCGCTTCGAAAGCGCAGCGTACACGGGAGTACGTGAGCATTTCGAAGCGATTTTCAACGCCGCAGCGCGCCGCCACGGGCCCTGTGCAGAGCTTCCCTAGCGGCCTTCGAGGTCCGCGATCAGCGCCTTCATCTCGGCGATCTCCCGGCGCTGGGACTCGATGATGCCGTCGGCGAGCTCGCGCACGCGCGGATCGGAGATTTCGGCTCTTTCGCTGGTCATGATCGCGATCGAGTGGTGCGGGATCATGGCCCGCATGTACGACACGTCCTGCACCGTCTGCTGACTGCGCACCAGGTACAGCGCGAGCGCGAAGACGGCGACGCTGGCGGCGAAAATCGCGGCGTTGGTCTTGCCGTTCGAGTACATGCCGAGCATGTAGGCCAGCATCACGATCGCCATCGACGCACCCATGACCAACGCCATATAGGCGCGCGTCTCACTCCAGAACACATGGTCGAGCTGATACGTATTCAGATACATCAGGACGAACATGATCACGGTCGACGTCGCGATCATCGCGAAAAACCGCAGATAGGAACTTTTCATGAGGCGCCTCTCCCCGATTGTCGTTTTTGCTTCGGTATGCACGTCGCGTGCCGCCGCCGCCCGCCGCGGCACGGCGTGACGGCGAGAGCGATGACGGCACCCGAGGGACAAAAGGCCCGGATGCTCGCCTCCTTTTGCCCTCGCCTCCTTTGCCCCGGTGTCAGCATTGGACGGGATACGATCGTCGGCGGGGGCAGCGTCGTCACGCGCGAATTGCCGGCGGGCGTCGCGGCCGCCGGCAATCCGTGCCGGACCATCCGCCGCCTCTGATGTGCTGCCGCGCCGCGCGGCGGCGGCCGTCAGTCGCTCAGGAAGCGCAGCACGCATCCTGCTCCGTGACTGCCGGTGTGCAGCAGACCGCCTGCGCCGCCCGCGGCGCGCAGCAGGCTCCTTCCGCCGTCAGTGCGGAAAGATCCGGGGCGTCGCCGAACTCGGTGCTCTCGCCGTTCGTCAGGAAGGCCTCCCACGAGACTCCCTGCGGATCGCTGATCCACTGCTTCGTGGATTTGGCGTAGCAACAGGCCGTCGAGCCCTCGTCCAGAACAGGCCTTTGCGCCTGCTGCAGACGGGAGTAGACGTCCTGCAGCTCGTCCGCCGTCTCGGTTTGGATGCCGAGGTGCTCGATACCCCCCGCGCCGCCGCGCTGCGATATCGCGAAGTTGACGCGCGGGTCGTCGAGCATCCATTTCGCGTAGTCGGTCTCGAGCACGACCGGCTCGGCGGCGAACAGCGTGCGATAGAAACGGACCGAGGCGTCGAGGTCTTTCACGGCGACGTGTACGTGCAGGCGTTTCATCGGCTTCTCCTTAATTAAGCATCCCGAATCAAGCATCCCGAAATTGAGCGTCCGCGCCTTGGATTCCATGTTTCCAGAATAATCGAAACATACGCGCGGTCAAGCCCTGGCGCACTCGCCTGCGGCAGCGCTCGCCTTACCTTCGTCGCGACCCTCGCCCGGCGGCTCGTGACGGAACGGCCCTCCCCGCAGCCGCGTCTATACGACTGCACGCGCCGCAAGCGTGAGCGGCAGCCTGCGTGACGGCATCGGCTCGCCGAGCGTCCCGCTGCCGTCGCCTTCGTCGGAAGGAGCGTCGCGCTCGTGCCGACCATCGTCTCGGCGCGCGCACCGGCCTCGACGCCATGTCCATCGTCTTCACTTCGATCCGTCGGCAGAGATGCCGTGGGCTCGCATCTTGCACAGGCAGAAGCGCGGGCGTTGCAAGGACCAGCCGCGCTGCCGGCGGCGGTCGGGTAACACGTCGGAAAATTCCGGTTTCGGCTTGGTGCAGAAAGGGCGTCGGCAGTAGCGTTCGGGTTTTCCCGCAGCACCCGATAAGGAGCCGCTACGAAAGTTGCCGATAGCAGAAATTGGATAACTCTGAATAATGTGAGGACCGCGTTGACAGATTACGGAACTCGTCTACGATAGGCACACGTGGCTACTCAAGCGAAAAAAAAGGCGAAGACCAGGAAGAAGCTCAGCGCAGAGTTATCGCGCGAGTTCGATGCCGAGGGCGTGCGTCGCGCGATGCTCGCCGCGCTCGAAGCCATATATGAAAACTTCCCGCACATTACCCTTGCGCAGTATCTGGTCGCGCTGGAAGTGCTGGTCGCCGAAGCGGACGGTCAGCCGCACACTCTGGTTTCTCTCGTCAAGAAGCTGAACATGCCGTTCTCGACCGCGTCGCGCGTCGTGTGGTCGCTGACGAAGGAAGGCGGGAAGGTCGGCATCGTCAAGTACGAGCGTCACCCGACCGATCGCCGCATGAAGTACCTGGTCATCGATCCCGACGGGATGTCCAACGCCGTGCCGCGCGCGCTCAACCGCGCGATGATCGACTACTACGGCGACTCCGTTCACAAGCTGCGCCGCTCGTCACACTGAGCCGGCCGCTCGTCGAAGCGAAAGCCTCCTCGCCGATCCCTCCCGTCTGCCGACTTCGGCTTCGCCCGGGCGAAAAAAAGGCCCGCGACGATTCTTCCGAATCTGTGCGGGCCCCTGCAGGCAGGATCTCCGAGACGAGCCCGGAGTGAAGGTTCGTTCTTAGCGTTCTCCCGTTTGACTCCGCGACCGTCGCCGCGCCGTAACGCGGCGCACCTGGATCGCGGCAGTCGAATCGCGGTCGTCGATTCTCGTCCGTTCGAGCCGCGGCGAAGGTTAGCACGCGAGCATGCTCGAAAATCAAGTGTCGCCGGATTCGCTGTCGTGCAGTCGCGACCACGTCGGCAGAACCTGCGCGGCCGCCTGTCTGTAAAAAGCGACGAGGCGCCGAGACGCGTAAGCCGCGAATGCCGCGGCGGCCGCGCGTTCCGGCGCCACGCTCGTGGTCCGCCTATCGACGGCCGCGCAGACAGCCTTCGCCGGCAATCGATTTTTCCCCTTCCGAACATCGTCGGATGTTCTGCTAACATGTCCCGCTCAGCCGCGCCCTCTAATTCCTACCAGACTCGCGTGGGGAGGCCCAGAGTTGGCGGAACGCGCTACGAGCTCCGAAACGCCGCGGTCGGCGGCGCTCGCGTCCTCCACGTATGAGCGGGGAGGCTCGGCCGGGCGTGGGTCCGGCGCACCGCCCCCGACTTCGTCTCCGGCGCTGATCGTCGGGGTCGCGGCGCCTGACCGGTCGGCCGAGGCGCTGCTCGCGCTTTTCGGCGCGCTGCCCGACAAGCCGGGCATGAGCTTCGTCGTTCTTCTGCAGGGCGGCGGCCATCATGATTCGGCCGCCCTGCTCGACGCGCTGACCGGCGTGTCGGCGCTGCCCGTGCAGGCCGTCGAGGAGCCGGTCGCGCTAGAGTCGAACCGCTTGTACGTCCTGCCGCCGGAGACATCGGCCGTCGTCGACGCCGAGACTCTGCGGCCGGCTCGCGCGCCGGGACGGTCCCGGGCCCACCGGCTCCGCGGCGGGCTCGACAGGTTTTTCGGCTCGCTGGCCGCCGCGGCCGGCGAGCGCTCCGTCGGCATCGTTCTCGGCGGCGGCCTCGGCCACGGCACCGCGGGCCTGATGGACATCAAGGAGCGGGGCGGGCTGACCATGCTCGAGGAGTCGCAAGAGGCGCCGGCCGGAGGCTTCTCGGCCGAGCCCTTCGCGACGGCCCACATCGACATGATCCTGCCGGTCAGCGACATGTCGGACAAACTGCTCAGCTACGCGCGCCACACGCTGCGGCAGGAGCATTACTCGGCGGAGACGCCGCCCGAGCGCGGCGCTGCCGTAACCGATCGTCGCGACGAGCAGCTGCTGCCGATCACGGAGCTGTTGCGGCACGAGACGACGCACGACTTCAGGCGCTACCGCAAGAACACGTTGTGGCGCCGAGTGCAGCGGCGCATGGGCCTGAACCAGATCGACGCCCTCCCGGATTACCTCGACCTGCTGCGGGCGGATCGGCTAGAGGTGCAGGCCTTGCGCCGCGACCTGCTGATCTGCGTGACCCGTTTCTTTCGCGACCCCGAGGCGTGGAGCGTGCTCGAGAGCCGCGTGCTGCGGGAGCTCGTTTCGGACCCGGCCGGCACCGGGCCCGTGCGCGTGTGGGTGCCGGGCTGCGCGACGGGCGAGGAGGCCTACACGCTCGCGATACTGCTGCACGAGCAGATCGAGGCGTGCGGCAGCACCCGCCGCGTGCAGATCTTCGCGACCGACATCGCCGAGGACGCGCTCGACGCGGCGCGCGCCGGCCTGTATCCCGCGTCGATCGCGTCGGACCTGTCGCCCGAGCGGCTGCGGCGCTTCTTCACGCCCGAAGGCGACGGTTACCGGGTCACGAAGAGGCTGCGCGAGTCGCTCGTGTTCGCGGAGCAGAACGTTCTCGCTCAGCCGCCGTTTTCCCGCCTGGATCTGATCTGCTGCCGCAATCTGCTGATCTACCTCGAGCCCGACGCGCAGCACCGGGTCATGGACGTTTTCCAGTATGCGCTGAAGGAGAGCGGGCACCTGTTCCTCGGTAACTCCGAGACGGTCGGCGTCGCGAAGCCGCTGTTCGCTCCGGTGTCGAAGAAGTGGCGCATCTTCAGGCGCACGGGGATGGCGACGACGCTGCCGGTCGAGCGCTTCGGCGAGTCGCCGATACGGCGCCCGACGCTGCGCACCCCGCAGGTGCCGCCGCACTCGCGCCCGTCGGACCGGACGCGCAACATCGCTGCCCGCGTGCAGCGCCAGTTGTTGCGCGAGCTCGACCGCGGCGTCGCGGTCATCGACGGTCAGAATCGGCTGCTCTACCTGCACGGCTCGGCGGATCTGTATCTGCAGCTGTCGGTCGGCGAGCTGTCGGCCGATTATCCCGACGTGCTGAGCCTCGCCCGCGAGGGGCTGCGGACGAAGCTGAAGGCGGCCATGCGACAGGTGCGTCAGACCCACGAGCCGCAGACGATCGAGTGCCGCGTGCTGCGAGACTCGCGCTATCGCAAGTGCGCCGTGACGATCCGTCCGCTCGAGGGAGGGCCGGACGAGGAAGACCTGCTGTTCGCGAGCTTCGAACCGTTGCGCGAGCGCGTGTCGGGAGCGGAAGGCCTCGAACCCGAGGCCATCGGCGACGCCGAAGGCTCTATCGTGGCGGAGCTTCAGCAGGAGCTCGCGTCGACGCGCGAGCAGCTGAACAGCACTATCGAGGATCTCGAGGCGGCCAACGACGCGCTGCGCGCGTCGAACGAAGAAGCCATCTCGATGAACGAGGAGCTGCAGTCCGGCAACGAGGAGCTGGAGACCTCGAAGGAGGAGCTGCAGTCCCTGAACGAAGAGCTGACGACGCTGAACCATCAGCTCGAGATGAAGGTCGCGGAGCTGCAGGCGACGACCAACGATCTCGACAACCTGCTGACGAGCAGCCACGTTCCGACGATCTTCCTGGACACGCACTGGCGCATCCGCCGCTTCACCCCTTCGTGCACGGGGCTTTTCAACCTGATCGAGAACGACGTCGGCCGCCCGCTGACGGACATCGCCGCGACGGTCGCCGATCCGCACCTGCTCGGGGACGCGCGGGCCGTGCTCGAGAATCTTCAGCCCCGCGAGCGGCAGATCCGCAGCACCGACGGCACGCACTTCTTCCAGCGGCGCATCCTGCCTTACCGGACGGGCGACGACCGCATCGAAGGCGTCGTCGTCACCTTCGCGGACGTGACGGACCTCCAGCGCAAGACGCTGCTGTTGCGTCGCCGCGAGCGCCAGCAGAAGGCGCTCGCGAACCTCGGGCAGCGCGCACTGGTCGAGCGCGACATGCAGACGCTGATGGACGTGGCCGTGCGCGTCGTGCAGCAGACCTTCCAGGCCGATTTCGTCAAGCTGCTCGAAGTCATGCCCGACGGCAGGACTCTGCTGCTGAGCGCCGGCATCGGCTGGCGCGAAGGCGTCGTCGGGCAAACGCTGATCGAGCACGACAGCGACTCGCAGGCCGCCTATACGCTGAGCTGCAACCAGCCCGTCGTCGTCACCAACCTGCGCGACGACCCGCGCTTCAAGGCGCCGAAGCTGCTGCTCGAGCACGGCGTCGTCAGCGGCATCAGCACGATTATCCGCGGCACCACGGCGCCGATCGGCGTGCTCGGCGTGCACACGAAGCATCCGGCGACGTTCACGCACGACGACGTTGATTTCATGGAGTCGGTCGCTCACATACTGTCCGGCGCGATCCAGCGTGCCCGCGGCGAAGAGGCCATACGGGCGGCCGAGGAGCGGTTGCGCCTCGCGACCGCGGCGAACAACCTCGGCACGTGGGACTACGACCCGCAGTCCGGCACGATCGTCGCGTCGGCGCGCGCGAAAGAGCTGTTCGGCCTGCCGCGCGACGCGGTCGTCCGTTACGAGACGCATCGCGACATGATCGACCCGCGCGACCGCCGCCGCGTCGAGGTCGCGATTCTCCGCACGCTCGATCCCGCGGGAACGGGCCGCTGCGACATCGAATACCGCACGGTGCCGGCGCCGGACGGCACGCAGCGCTGGATCCGCGACACGCGGCAGACGTTTTTCTCGAACGGGCGGCCGGTGCGCGTCATCGGCGCGCTCGAGGACGTCACCGTGCGAAAGGAGGCGGAGCAGGCCAACGTGGAACGGCTGCAGCTCGCGGACCAGCTCGAGCTGATCGCCGAAGCGACTCCGGGCACGATCTTCACGTTCCGCGTTTTCCCGGACGGCTCGCGTCCGGCCTTCCCGTATACGTCGCCGCACGTGCGTGACACATGGGGCGTCGAGCCGGAGGAGATCGCCGACGACGCGACACCGCTGTTCAACCGGATCCCTCCGGAAGACAACGAGAAGCTGCAGGCCGTCACGATCGAGTCGATGAACAACATGTCCATGTGGCATGCGCAGTTCCGCTACAACCATCCGACCAAGGGCGACGTATGGCTCGAGTCGTACGCGAGCCCGATGAAGGAGGCGGACGGTTCGATCCTGTGGCACGGCATCGCGCACGACATCACCGAGACGAAGACGCGCGAGATGGAGCTGCTCGAGGCACGCCGCGTCGCCGAGGCCGCGGACCGCGCGAAGGGCGAGTTCCTCGCCAACATGAGCCACGAGATTCGGACGCCGATGTCCGCGATTCTCGGCTATACGGAGATCCTGAGCGGTCAGCTCGAGAATCCGGACAACCTGCAGCATCTCGACACGATCCGCAGCAACGGCATGTATCTGCTCGAGATCATCGACGACATTCTCGACCTGTCGCGGATCGAGGCGGGCAAGCTCGAGGTCGACCGCGAGCGCGTGCGGCCCGAGTCGCTCGTATGGGAAGTGCAGTCGCTGATGAAGCTGCGCGCCGGCGAGAAGGGCCTCGGCCTCGACGTCGAGTTCGCCGGGCGGCTGCCCGAGACCATCGAGACCGACGCGACGCGCGTGCGGCAGATCCTGATCAACCTCGTCGAGAACGCGATCAAGTTCACCGAGCAGGGCGGAGTGCGGATCCGAGTGCAGCTGATCGAATCGCGGTCCCTGCTCCGTTTCGACGTGATCGACACCGGCATCGGCATCTCGGACGATACGCTGTCGCGGCTGTTCAAGCCCTTCACGCAGGCGGACACGACGGTGACGCGCCGCTTCGGCGGCAGCGGCCTCGGCCTCTCGATCTGCCGCGCGCTCGCGAAGCTGCTCGGCGGCGACGTCTCGGTCGAGACGCGCATCGGCGAGGGCAGCACGTTCACGCTGACGATCGCGGCCGGCGATCTGTCGCAAGTTCAGCTGTTCAACCCGTCGAACCGCGCGTACGCGCCCGCCACGTGGCGCGAGGACGTGCGTTCGCTCGACTGCAACGTGCTCGTCGTGGACGATCGCCGCGACATGCGCTACCTCGCTCAACACATGCTCGAGGAAGCGGGCGCGCAGGTCGCGCTCGCCAGCGACGGCCGCGACGCGCTCCACCAGGTCGAAAGGGCCGCGGCGCGCGGCAAGCCGTTCGACGCGGTGATACTCGACATGCAGATGCCCGTTCTCGACGGCTATGCGGCGGCCCGAGAGCTGCGGCGCCGCGGCTTCGATCGCCCGATCATCGCTCTGACTGCCAATGCGATGCGCGAGGACGAGAAGAAATGCCTCGAGAACGGGTGCGACGATTACCTGAGCAAGCCGCTCGCGCGCGCGACGCTGGTCAACACGCTCGCTTACTACACACAGGAGGTGTCCGTGGAGGACCTCGCAGCGCGCCGGAGCGGTTATTCGCTCGACACGCGAACCCGTGAGCTCGATCCGCCGGAGCATCAGGCTGACGGCGGCGCGGCCGTCGAGGACGAGGAGCCGGCGGCCGAGGAGCCCGGGTTGCGCCGAGTGCTGATCGTGGACGACAACGCGGACAGCTGCGCGCTGCTGAAGATGCTGCTCGAGACGGCCGGCTGGGACGTCGCGGTGGCGCAGGACGGGCCGGCCGCGCTCGCGGCCGTCGAAGACGGCGACGGGGCGCCGAGGGCGGCGATCATCGACCTCGGCCTTCCCGGCATGCCCGGCGAAGAGCTCGTCAGCGAGCTGAAGGCACGACCGAGCCTCGCAAGCTGCCTGTTCGTATGCCTGTCCGGACGAAGCCCCGGCGAGATCGACTGGAAGGCTGCCGGTTTCGATCATTTTGTGCGCAAGCCGGCGAGATTCGCCGCGCTGAAGGAGATCCTCGAGGCCGCGGTCGGCGCGCGCCCGCCCGCCGAGCGCTAGGCGGCTGTCGGCGAAAAAGGGGTCAGGGCCCTTTTCCGCCGACCGAGGTGGGGCACCGGCCGGACCGGAGAAAAAGGGCTCTGATCCCTTTTTCGCGCTGCGTGAGGTGTTGAAGAGGAGTTACGGCCGCGGACTCGCGGCAACCTATCGACTCATTAGCACGAGGCGTACCCGTGGCAAAGGACGGTATCGCGATGAGCTCGACGCACGAAGAGGCGTGGGATGCCGCCGAACGCATGCACGATGCGCTCGAATCCGCACGCGTCGGAATCTGGAACTGGGAGCTCCGCACCGGCCATGTGGACTGGTCGGCCGGTGTGTACCTGCTGTTCGGCTACGAACCGTTCTCGTTCGAGCCGAGCTTCGAGTTCCTGCGCCAGCGGTGCGTCCATCCGGGCGACGCCGAGCGCACCCAGGCCGCTTTCGAGGCAGGTCTGCGGCAGGGACGCGCGTACGATATCGAGTATCGGACGGTGTGGCCCAACGGCGAGGTCCATTGGGTGCAGTCGCGCGGCCGGTTCATCCACGACGAGTGCGGAGAGCCCATCCGGATGTCCGGCGTCACGCTCGACATCGACCGGCTCAAGCAGGCCGAGCAGCAGGCGACCGAGGCGCGCGAGAGGCTGCGAACGATTGCGGAGGCGACGCCCGGCACGATCTTCTCGTACCGCCAGGCCCGCGACGGCACGCCCTCGTTCCCGTATGCGACGCCGCATCTGCGCGAGACTCACGGTATCGATCCTGCCGTCGCTTCCCGCGACCCGGCGGCGCTGTTTTCGCGCCTGCATCCGGAAGACTACGAGATGGTCAGGGCGACGACGGCGGAGTCGGCGCGCACGATGTCGATGTGGCATTGCCAGTTCCGTCACCTGCACCCGGAGAAAGGCGAGGTCTGGATCGAGGCTTTCGCGAGCCCGGTGCGCGACGAGGACGGCGGCGTCACGTGGCACGGCATTTCGCACGACATCACGGCCGTCAAGCGGGCCGAGAAGGAGCTGCTGAAGGCCCGGCAGAAGGCCGAGGCGGCGGACCGCGCGAAAAGCGAGTTCCTCGCGAACATGAGCCACGAGATCCGCACGCCGATGTCGGCGATCATGGGCTATGCGGACATCCTCGGCTCGCGGCTCGTGGACCCGGACAATCTGCAGTGCCTGGAGACGATCCGCACGAACGGGCATTATCTGCTGGAGATCATCGACGACATCCTCGACCTGTCGCGCATCGAGGCGGGCAAGCTCGACCTCGACATCAAGCGCGTGCGGCCGGACCGCCTCGTGCTCGACGTGCAGTCGCTGATGAAGCTGCGCGCCGCCGACAAGGGCCTCGCGCTCGCCGTCGATTTCGACGGCCCGCTGCCGGAGACGATCGAGACGGATCCGACGCGCCTGCGGCAGATCCTGATCAACCTGGTCGAGAACTCGATCAAGTTCACCGAGCGCGGCGAGGTCAGGGTCGCGCTGCGCTTCGACGCCGCGGCCTGCAGCCTCGAGATCGACGTCAGCGACACGGGTGTCGGCATCGAGCCCGAGATGCTCGGCAGGCTGTTCCGCCCGTTCACGCAGGCGGACTCGTCGCTGACGCGCCGCTTCGGCGGCAGCGGCCTGGGGCTCTCGATCTGCCGCGAGCTGGCGCGGCTGCTCGGCGGCGACGTGACGGTCCAGAGCCGCGTCGGCGTCGGCAGCCGCTTCCGCGTCACGATCGCGGCCGGAGACCTGCGCGACGTGCCGCTGCGCCCGGCGGAGCTCACGGACACCGCGCCGGCCGCGCCGGCAACGCAGTTGAGCGAGCTGGCGTGCCGGGTGCTCGTCGTAGACGACCGGCGCGAGATGCGGCATCTCGCCGAGCACATGCTCGAGGACGCCGGCGCCGAGGTCGAGCTGGCCGCGGACGGGCGCGCCGCGCTCGAGCGCGTGGCCGAAGCCGAGGACAGCGGCCGGCGGTTCGACGCGATCCTGCTCGACATGCAGATGCCGGTGCTCGACGGCTACCGCGCCGCCACCGAGCTCCGGCGCCGCGGCTTCGATCGCCCGATCATCGCGCTGACGGCGAACGCTATGAAGGAGGACGAGCAGAGGTGCCTCGCCAGCGGCTGCGATGCCTACCTCGCGAAGCCGCTGAACCGCGCGGCTTTGATCGAGACGGTTGCCGCCTGCACGCGGCGCGGCGCGCCGGCCGAGGCCTCCCGCGCGCGGCCCGTCTGCGGCGGGGATTCCTCGACGGAGCCGTCGCGCCGGCACGCTGTCGATGCCGACGCGCGGAAGGTGCTGATCGTCGACGACAGTCCCGACGTCTGCGCCATGCTGAAGCTGCTGCTCGAGACGGCCGGCTACGACGTCACGACCGCCGCGGACGGCGCCGATGCGCTGGCCATGGCCGTGACCCGCACGTTCGACGTCATCGTGCTCGACCTCGGATTGCCGGGCCTGTCGGGCGCCGAGGTCGTGGCCGAGCTGCGCTCGCGCGGCGGTCATCGGGGATGCCGGCTGATCGGCTTGTCCGGGCGCAGCCTGCCGGAGCGCGACTGGCGGGGGCTCGGTTTCGACGACTTCCTGCAGAAGCCCGCGCGCTTCGACGATCTGAAGACGCTGCTCGGCAGTCCTCGTCGCGACGTCGGTTGAGCAGTCGGGTTGATTCCGCCGCGGCCGGGCCTCAACGTTCGCGGAACGAGCGCGAGGCCCGAGGAGGCGGAAGAGGAAGCATGTCCGGCAATGACTCACTCGGCGAGCTGCAGCGGCGGCTGCGGGAATTCGCCGCGGAACGCGACTGGGATCGGTTCCACTCGCCGAAGAACCTGTCGATGGCGCTCGCCGTCGAGGCGGCGGAGCTCGTCGAGCAGTTCCAATGGCTCACCGAGGAGCAGAGCGCGCGGCTCGACCCCGAGCGGCTGGCGAACGTCCGCCTCGAGCTCGCGGACGTTTTCCTCTACCTGCTGCGCCTCGCGGACAAGCTCGATGTCGATCTGCTGCGGGCCGCCGCCGATAAGATGGAGCTGAACGCCGCCAAGTATCCCGCGGAAAAAGTCCGCGGCGACCCGCGCAAGTACGACGAGTATTGAGGCGCGCAGCGTGTCCGGCACCGGGCCCGCAGGCACCGCACCCGCAGCCACCGGGCCGGCATGCGCCGGGCCGGCAGGCGCCGGGCCGGCCGGCACACGGCGGGCACCGCGCTACTGCTCGAACTCGGCGGCCTTCGCGTCGCGCAATTCCTTGAGCAGCGGCACGCTCTCGACGTCCGGCGCATCCAACGGGATCGTCCGGATATAGGCGTAGATGTCGGCCAGCGCCTGCGCCGGCACGTCCGGGTAGGCAGGCATCTGCGGCAGCGGCGAGTTCTGCACGAAGGTGATGAAGCCTTCCTGCGTGTAGCGCATCGGCAGGAGCCGCCGCTCACCGGTCTGCGCGTCGTAGCCGTGGCACGCATAGCACTTGTACTCGTGCGTGTACGCGGCCTCGCCGCGGTCGGCGTCGCCGACGAGGTCGGCCGGCTCCTGAGCGCCGGCGGCTGCCGCGATCACCGCGGCGGCGAATATCGCAACCGCCGCCCGCGGCCGTGCGTCGTCCAGTCGATCGTTCATGCTGTTCCCGTCCCCACGATAATCGGCGAAAGGTGCGATCGCGGCGCCGCGCTCAGCGCGGCTGCGATACGACGTCGAGCAGCGCGGGCTCCCCCGCGCGGACCCGTGCCAGCGCGCGCTCGAGCGCCGGCGCGAGCTCGTCCGGATCGCTGATCGGACCCTCCGCGTGCACGCCGTAGCCCTGCGCGATCTTCGCGTA
>JAFGNC010000572.1 GCA_016927175.1 Gammaproteobacteria bacterium
GTACCCGTCCCCGTCGCTTTCACCGCCGCTTTCGCGCTGGGATGGGCATTCGGCCTCGTCACCGCGTCATTCGTGCTGCTGCGCATGGCCAATGATCGACGCCGGCTGAGGCGCGACCTGCGCCACGCGCGGGCCGAGGTGCGGGGGCTTCGCAGCCTGCCACTCCACGATGCCAACTGACGCTACATTTCTGCTTGCCGGACTGTTCATCATCGCCGCTGCGAGCGGCTGGGCATTCGAGCGCTTTAGCCGGGAGCGCGACAATCAACCGCCGGCGCGAATCAGCGCCGACTATATCCGCGGCCTGAATCTCGTTCTGAACCGCAAGACGGACGAGGCGCTCGAGCTGTTCGTGCAGATCGCCAAGGTCGACGACGACACGCTCGAGACGCACTTTGCGCTCGGCCACCTGTTCCGGCGCCGCGGCGAGGTCGACCGCGCGATACGCGTGCACCAGAACCTGCTCGCGCGGCCGAGCCTCAGCGAAGCGCAGCGTCACCAGGCGCTGTTCGCTCTCGCGGAGGACTACCTCGGGGCCGGGCTTTTCGACCGCGCGGAATCGCTGTTCGCCGAGCTGACCACGAGCTCGACGCAGTCGCGCGCCGCGCTGGAGCGGCTCGTGGACATCTACGAGCGCGAGCGCGAATGGGAGAAAGCGATCGATGCGCACCGTCAGCTGGAGCTGCGCAGCGGCGAGCGCTCGCCGCGGATCGCGCATTATTACTGCGAGCTTGCCGAGCAGGCGAGGGTGGCGGGCGATACGGAGCGCGCGCTCGAGTGTCTGTCGAACGCGGAGCAGACGGATTCGGGCGCCCTGCGGGCGGCGCTGATTCGGGCCGCGATCGCAAAGGGACGCGGGGAGCTCGGCCGGGCGATCCGGCTCTACGAGCAGGTCGTCGCCGCCGACCGCCGTTTCATCGCCGAAGTCCTGCCGTCCGTCATGGATTGCTACAAGGAAGACGGCGGGCTCGAGCGCTTCGACGCCTATGTCGCGCGGCTCGTGGAGCAGGATCCGTCGCTCGAGAAGGAGCTCGCGTATGCCGCGATCATCGGCGACCTCGTCGAGTCGCCGGAGCTCGCCGACTGCGTGCAGAGCTTCGTGCTGAGCAACGAGGTCTTGATCAACCTCGTCAATGCCGACGAGCTGAGCCCGCAGGATCCGCAGCGGCGCTCGGCCGCGATACAGCGCATCGTCAGGGGCCTGCGGCAGCTCGCGATGTCGAGCGCGCGCTATCGATGCACGAACTGCGGCTACAGCGCGCAACGTCTGATCTGGCACTGCCCGAGCTGCAAGCTGTGGGAAACCGTGCGCCCGGTTCAGACCTTCCAGTTCGGCGCGCTCGTCTCCTGAGCGAAATTCCACGATCCGGCGACATTGCCGTGCTGCCGCGGGGCGAGCGGTGGCCTAGCATTCGAGACCGTTCCACACCACAGAGGACGTGTCATGAAGAGGATATTCTCGCCCGCGCTGTGTCTTTGTATGCTCGGTCTTGCGCCGGCCGCGTTGCTGGCCGGGCCCGTCGACATCAACACGGCGGACGCCGCCACGCTGGCCGCGGAGCTGAACGGGGTGGGTCCTGCACTGGCGGAAGCGATCGTCCGTGACCGGATCGAGAACGGCGCGTTCGCTTCCCCGGAGGATCTGACTCGCGTCAAAGGCATCGGTGCGCGCATCGTCGAGATGAACAGAACCAACATCCTCGTCGGCTCTCCGGAGACCTGATAGAGGAAACTACCTATGCGGACACTCGGCGCGGGCCGATGGCTGCGCGCCGTGTGCTCCGTGTCGTCCCGCGGCGACGCGGTCATTCCGACGATCCCGTGCCGCTCGTCGGCACGCTGGACATCGGGCGCGAGCAGTCCGGTATCATGCGTAGTTCTCACGCAAGGAGAACGACGCATGGCACGTATCCGCACCGCGGTGTTCCCTGTCGCAGGACGGGGCACGCGCTTTCTTCCCGCGACGAAGGCGTCTCCCAAGGAGATGCTGCCCATCGTGGACAAGCCGCTGATCCAGTACGCGGTCGAGGAAGCGCTCGCTGCAGGTGTCGAGAAGCTCGTGTTCGTGACCGGGTCGTCCAAGCGCTCCATCGAAGATCATTTCGACGTCGACACCGAGCTCGAGCGGACGCTCGCGGAATCGGGCAAGGAGGATCTTCTGGCGCTGGTGCGCGACATCGTCCCCCCGCATGTCAGCTGTCTGTACGTCCGCCAGGGCGTGCCGCTCGGTCTCGGCCACGCCGTGCTGTGCGCGCGTCCGGCCGTCGGCGACGAGCCGTTCTTCGTGCACCTCGCGGACGACCTGATCTACAGCGACGTGCCGTGCCTGAAGCAGATGCACGATCAATATTCGCAGCACGGCTGCAGCGTTCTCGGCGTCGAAACCGTGCCTCGTGATCAGACGGGGAGCTACGGTATCGTCGCGGTGACCGCCGAGCCGTCCGGGCTGCAGCGGATCGAGCGCATCGTGGAGAAGCCGCGGCCGGAGGAGGCACCGTCGAATCTCGCCGTCGTCGGGCGTTACGTGCTGACGCCGGCCGTCTTCGACAAGCTCGAATCGACCGGGCGAGGGGCCGGCGGAGAGATTCAGTTGACGGACGCGATCGCGGATCTGCTCGCCGATGAGGCCGTTTACGTGCTGCCTTTCGCGGGCACGCGCTACGACTGCGGCAGCAAGATCGGCTACCTGCGCGCGACCGTCGAGTACGCGTTGCGCCACCCGGAGCTCGGCGAGAATTTCAAGGCCTACCTCGAGGCCGTCTGGGAGCGCTGACGCCGGTTCAGAGCTCGAGCTCGGCGCGAATCTCCGAGTTGTGCTCGCCGAGCCGCGGCGGGGGTCGGCGATAAGTCGGCCCGACGGACGCGAACTGCACCGGGAAGCCGATAGACCGGACGATGCCGATCAGCGGGTGCTCGAGCTCGACGATCATCCCGCGCGCTCTGATGTGAGGGTCGTTCAGCGTATCGTCCGGAAAGTTGATCGGGCCGGCCGGGATGCCGGCCGCGACGAAC
>JAFGNC010000017.1 GCA_016927175.1 Gammaproteobacteria bacterium
CGATCCAGCCCGACCCGCAAAGCGCGCAGGAAGGCGCCGCGTTCGACTTCGACGTCTCGCAATTCTTCTCCGATCCCGACGGCGATACGCTGACGTTTTCGGCGAGCGGACTGCCCGGCGGCCTCAGTATCACCGCCGCGGGCCAAATCAGCGGCACGCCGGCCGCCGGAACGGCCGCTCAGTCGCCATATGCGGTTACGGTGCAGGCGACGGACGGCTCGGCTGCGCAGCCGGCCAGCGACTCCTTCACGCTCAACGTTACGGGGGCCAACGCGCCGCCGACTCTGCCGGCCTCGCCTCCCCGTCTCGAGACGGAGGAAGACACGCCGCTGACCATCACCGCCGACATGCTCGGCGCCGTCGACGAGGACGTCGGCAGCCTCGCCGTGGTGCTGACGCCGCCAGGTGCCGGCGCCAACTACACGCTGTCCGGCGACGCGACCGTCGTGCCGGCCGGCGACTTCAACGGCGCGCTGACGGTCGAGGCACGCGTGCGCGACAGCGAGCACACGAGCAACGCCGTCAACGTCACGATCGACGTGACGCCGGTGAACGACGCGCCGCGCATCGAGAGCATCCCGCCGCAGTCCGCGACCGAAAGCACGCCGTTCAGCTTCGACGCCGGCGCCTACGTCTCCGACGCCGAAGGCGATCCGCTTCAGTACTCGGCGAGCGGATTGCCCGCGGGATTGTCGATCGATGCCGCGACGGGCACCGTCACCGGCACGATTCCGGCCGGCACCGAGGCGCGCGACTACGACGTCGGCCTGACGGTAGACGACGGCAGCGACAGCGCCTCGGCAAGCTTCGTGATCTCGCTGCTGCTTGCCGATCGAGCCGACCTCGAGGCATCCGTAGACGTCGCACCGAATCCGGCTATCGTCGACGAGACGGCGACGTGGACGCTGACGGTGCGCAACGCCGGAGGCGTGGACGTTGCGAACGTGACGCTCGACGCGCAGTTCACGGGAGACACGCCCTATCGCCTCGACCCGCTCACCGATGCGTCCTGCTCGCTCCAGCCGAGCGGCAACGTCGCGAACGTCTCGTGCAGATGGGGGCCGCTCGCCGGCGGCGAATCGATGTCGGTCGACGTCGCGGGCCGCGCCAGCGAGGTGGGTCAGATCGAGACGGTCGTGACCGTCGCGATCGCAGACGCGGTGCCGATCGACGAGACCTCCGGCAACGACACGGCGCGCGTCGTGCTGGAAGTAACGGAGCGGTTGAGCGGCGGCCCGGTGCAGGAGCTGACGGCGCCTGGCGCCGTGGCCGCGGCCGCGGCCGATTTCGACGGCGACGGCATCCACGACATCGCCGTAGCGACGGGCGCCGGCGAGCCGACACTGATTTTCCTGAACGTCGCGGATCCGGACGACGAGAACAAACGGGCCTTCTCGCCGACGCCGATCAGCGCCGGCGAACCCACGGCGGCCGCGGCCGTCGCGGCGGCCGACATCGACGGCGACGGCAACGCGGACGTCGTCGTCGCGAATACGGACGGGCCGAACCACATCCTGTTCAACGCCGGCTCCGCGAGCTTCGAGGCGGTCGCGCTCGAGGACGCCGCAGGCGGCGCGAGCCGCGGCGTCGCGATCGCCGACGTCGACGGCGACAGCCTGCTCGACGTCGTGTTCGCGAACGAGGCGCAGAACGCCGTGCATCGCAATCTCGGCAGCCGGCAGTTTGCCGCCGCCGAGGCAGCCGGCGCAGGGCCGAGCAGTGCCGTGGCCGCCGCCGACGTCGGCCGCGACGGCCTGCCCGAGCTGATCTTCGCGAACGCCGGCGCCGATGCCGCCATCCTGCGCCGCGCCGGAACCGGCTGGGAGCCTGCGGCGACGCTCGCGAGCGGCGCGGCGACCGCGGTTGCCGCCGGCAACTTCGATTCCGACGACGCGCCGGACCTCGCGATCGGCACCGCCGCGGAGGATCCGGTATTCCTGAATACATCCGGCGGCGGAGCGCTGTCGTTCTTCCTGACGGACGAGCTCGGCGCGTCGGCCACGGCCGCGCTGCTGATCGGCGATTTCGACGACGACGGCCGCAACGACATACTCGAGATCGGCGCAGCTGGAACGCACCGGCTGTACAAGAACAGCGGCGCGGCGAATACGACGTTCTCGCTGCATCCGGAGCAGTTCGCCGGCAACGCGGCCACGGGCGCCACGCTCGGGCTGTTCGATGCCGACGACCGCCCGGACGTCGCCGTGGCCGGGGGCGGCGTCGTCGCGATCTTCCTGAACGACGGGCGCGGCAATTTTGGAATCGGCAATACCGGAGCCCCGCAGCTGACGCTGAACGGGGAGCCGACCGTGACCGTTACGGTCGGCGACGAGTACGCCGACGCCGGCGCGAGTGCGACGGACGACCTCGACGGAGATCTGACCGAGCAGATCGTCGTCGACAACCCGGTCGACACGGACGTGATCGGCACGTATACGGTGACGTATTCCGTCGTCGACAGCGCCGGCAACCGTGCCACGCTGACGCGCACGGTCGAGGTTCAGGCGCGCAGCGGCAGCGGCGGCGGTGGCGGCGGTGCCGCCGGCATCCCCCTGCTGCTGCTCGCGTTGGTCACGGCATGGATTCGTAGGATTCGGAGCGGCAGATGAACATTCGCAATATCACACTCGCCCTGCTCGGCCTCGCCTTCGCGGGTTCCGCGGCGGCTTCAGAGCTGAGCTACACGTACGTCGACTTCAGGGTGCTGAACAACGAGCTGGACCTGACCGGCACGGACACGCCGGTACCGGGCCAGTCGGTCGCGCTCGAGACGGAGGACGGAGACGGCATCTCGGTCGCAGGGTCGCTCCAGCTGCCGGCCGGTTTCTATCTGGCGGGCGCGTTCAACAGCTCGATCGTCGACGTCACGTCGACGATCACGAGTCCGCTGACGGAGACGGAGGTCAGGGACGAGTTCGACCTGATCACGTCGAGCTTCGGCGTCGGCTATCGGCACGAGCTCGGCACGAACTTCGATCTGATCGGAGAGCTGACGTACGACACCGGTGAGCTCGATTTCGGCAGTCTCGCCGGCGAGGATTTCGACACGGAGGACTCCGGCGTGTCGGCGCGAGTCGGCTTCCGCTGGAATCCGCGCCCTCCGTTCGAGCTGTATGCGCTCGGCGGCGTGAGTCCGGTCGGCGAGGTTTCCCTGAACGAGCGCCGGTTCGACTCCGCCAGCGTCGTCAACGCCGGCTTTCGGTGGTACTTCTTCCAGGATCTGGGTTTCGGGCTCGATTATCAGAGCGGCGATCTGTCGGCGCTGACGCTGTCCATGCGGTTCAGCTTCGGCAGCGTGCCGTGGTGAGCGCCGAGCGCCGGCACCACGCCCGCGGACTGCAGCGGCGGCACCCCGCGCCGCGGCTGCGTTCCGGATGGGCGGCTCGTATGCAGGGCGGGCGCGCGTAAGGTCGTCGTCGTCGGGCATCGGCGGTCACGAACCGGCGTCACCGCGTTTGTCGTCGCCCGGCGCCTGCCGTAGTATCTGCCCGCACGCCGGCGCAGGCGCCCCCGGGAGAATTCGAATCAGCATTCGGTCCGCATTCGATCGGCAATCGATGGGCAGATCGACGACCACCCGATGACCATACAAGGCACGCCAGGCAGAGGGCTCGACGCGTTGCTGCACCCCACCGACGCCGGCGCGGCCGCTGCGGGCGCCGCGACGCCGGTCGCGAGCATGACGACGGTCGATGTCGGCATCGAGACGCTTCAGCCCGGGCGTTATCAGCCGCGCCAGCAGCTGTCCGAGGGCAACCTGGCCGAGCTCGCGGATTCCATCCGCGAGCAGGGCGTGCTGCAGCCGCTGGTCGTGCGGCGCATGGCCGCGGCCGGAGAGCCCGGCGCAGAGGCCTATGAGATCGTCGCGGGCGAACGCCGGTGGCGCGCCGCGAAAATGGCGGGCCTCGAAACGGTACCGGTCGTCGTGCGGGATCTCGACGATCAGTCCGCGCTCGCCGTGGCGCTGATCGAGAACCTGCAGCGAGAGGATCTGAACCCGATCGATCAGGCCCAATCCCTGTCGAGGCTGGCGAGCGAGTTCGAGCTGACGCACGAGCAGGTCGCGAAAGCGGTCGGACGCTCGCGTGCATCGGTCACGAATCTGATGCGTCTTTTGGATCTGAACGAAGACGTCAAGCTGCTGCTGGCCGACGGCCGGCTCGACATGGGGCACGCGCGCGCGCTGCTGCCGCTCGACCCGGAGCGGCAGACGGAGATGGCGCGCAAAGCGGAGCGGCGCGGACTGTCGGTCCGCCAGGTCGAGAAAGCGGTCAGGAATCTGCTCGCTTCGCCGGCCGACGCGCCGTCGAAGCCCGACGTCGACCTGCAGACCCGGTGGATTCAGCAGCAGCTCGAGCGCGAGCTCGGCCAGAAGCTGACGATCCGGCCGGGCGCGGACGGCCGCTACACGCTCGGCATCAGCTTCGCGGACCTCGCGGAGCTGCACGGGACGCTGGAGAAGATTCAGGACCTGATCGCCCTCGTTCGCGACGCGGCCGGCCCGCGGAACCGCGAGCGCAGCACGAGCTGACGGGTCCGCAGTCCGCGGGGATGGATTACCGGCGCGCTGCGCCGCGCCAGGCTCCGCCGGCAACGTCACGCCGTCTCAGGGCTGCGTCGGCAGGCTCGCGTAGTACTGCGCAACGGCGTCGATCTCGTCCGGCTCGAGCCGCCTGGCCGCCTCGTACATGACCTCCGCGTATTCCGTTCCGCCGCGTCCGCCTCCGCGCGTCCATTGCTCGAGCTGCCTCGCGAGGTAGCGCTGCGGCTGTCCCGCGAGGTCCGGGAACAGCGGGTTCCGCGCAACCGGATCGGGTCCGTGGCAGTAGGCGCACGGTGCCACGCCGCGCAACGCGAAACCTTCGGTGGCGATGCGCCGGCCGAGCGCGAGCGGTCCCTCGTCCTCTCGCCGGGCCGCCGGGGGCGCGGCAGGCTCCGCCGGCGCCGCGCCGGCGGCCGGCTGCTCGGCGTAATAGGCCGCGACGCGCCGCATGGACTCGGCGTCGAGCGAAGCGGCGACCGGTTCCATGATCCCGCTGTCCCTGATCCCGCTCGCGTAGCTCTCGAGCGTGGCGTGCAGATACTCGCCGGGGAAACCCGCGAGTCGCGGAAACGCGCCGAGGCCCCGGCCGCGGCCGTCGATGCCGTGGCAACGTGCGCAGACGGCCGCCTCGGCCGGTAGCGCCGCGCCGGCGTCCGGCGCAGCGGGTTCCGCGCCCGTCGCATCGCGGGAGATCCCGCCGGGGAAACCGGTCAGCGCCGGCGCCGAATCCGCGAGCTCGCCGTACGCGAGCTGCAGGTAGGACTCCGGGTCGAGCTCCGGCAGCGCGAGCAGGAACGCGACGACCGACCAGACCTCGTCGTCGCGCCGCTGCGCGGCCCATGCAGGCATGCCGGTGAACTTCACGCCGTGCTTGACGATGAAAAAGAGCTCCCGCGGCTTCCATTCCTCGATCCGCGGCGGCAGATACGGCGGCGGCGGCGTCATGCCTTCCGGTATCGGCGGCGGCGCTGCACCGGGCCGGCCGTGGCATGGCGCGCAGCCGATCTCGAAGTGGCCCGCGCCCTCTGCGATCATCGCGATGTCGGACAGCGGCGGGGGCTCGATGCCGAGCGACTGAGTCGCGACCGCGCGCCGCATGGCGCCGTGCAGCACGACGTCCGTGATCGCCCAGTGGCCGGAGCTGGCCGTGATGCTGACGAGACCGAGCAGCGGGACCGCGGCTGCGACGATGGCGCCGACCAGCGCCAGCGCACCGACGGCTTTCAGCACGTTGTCGAGCCGCGGCAACTTCACGATGCGCGCTCCCGAGCCGGCGAGCGCGGCGTCACGTCGCGCGCCGCTGCCCGCTCCGCGTCCTCGCGCGCCTGCCGCGTCGACGGGCGCAGCAGCCAGCCGAGCAGCATCAGTCCGCCGATCAGGTACACCGTGCCGCCGCCGATCAGCATCATCAGGCCTCCGAGGCGCTGATCGTCCAGATCCGCCGCCGGACCCGCGTCGTGGTACAGCACGCGCGGCGACAGCGTCAGCAGCACCCCGAGCAGCGTCATGTGCATCGACGTCATCAGCAACCCGAGGATCCCGACGCCGGCGCGCTCGCGGCGCGTACTGCGGTCGCCGCCGAGCACCGAGAGCCACAGCAACAGCCCCGCGCCCAGAAACGTCGCCTGCTCCAAGGCGAGCACGGCCGGCAGAGACCGGGCCGCCTCGTGCGGCCCCGGCGCATGCCAGCCCCACACGACGACGAGCTCGATCAGCGCCGCGCTGAGCGGCGAGAACAGCAGCGGCCAGCCGTCGACCGGATCGAAGCGCGACGCCGCGAGCCCGACGGCGATCAGCGGCGCGGCGACGCAGACGACGGCGATGTGCATCGCCATGTGCGCGGCGAACAGCTCCGACGCGAGCGGCGGCAGCGGCCCGAGCCAGACCGCGGCGAGGACGCCGGCGCCGGTGGCCGGCGCCCATTCGGCGACGCGCGGGGCCTGCACGCGGCCGTCGAGCCAGGACCAGGGCCGCGCGCTCACCGGCACACCTCGAAGAACAGGATCGGCATCGCCACGAACGCGACAGCGACGGCGCTGAGCCCCGCCAGCAGCAGCGTCGCAAACCCGAGGAAGCTGCGCCGGTCCTGCGGCGTGTCGTCGTCGTGCGGCAGGCCGTCCGGGCTCGCGAGGTGATATCGCAGCCCGACGATGCCGGCCCAGACGATCCCGGCCAGCGCCGCGGCCGTCAGCACGAGTATCAGCACGCGCACGTCCGCTAGCGCGACGTCCGGCCGCTTCGCGCAATGCAGCGCCGCGGCGATGTACGACGCGAGAAAGTGCACGCTCCAGATCAAGGGTCCGCTCACCAGCAGCCAAAGCCCGTATCGACTCGTAGCGGTCGTGTCTCGGGTCATATTTTCCTCCGTCCTCGATATCGTTCTTCTTATGTGTCAGCCGCCGGCCGCGAACAGCGCGAGCAGCGCGAACGTGACGGCGGCCTCTATTGCGACGAAATGCCAGTACAGGGCGGTGTTCGACAGGTCGATGTCGTAGCGCGGCGTCATGCGGCCCGCTTTGAGCCGAGCCGCGCAGTACACGAGCATCAGCACGCCGACGGCGGCGTGCACGGCAATCCACCACACGAGCACCGCTACCGTGGCCGGATGCACGTGCGCGGTCGGATCGAAGTCCTCCGCGCCGATCAGGCGCAGCGACAGCGCCGTGCCCGCGGTGGCCAGCACGGCACCGGCGCCGAGCGCCGCGTAGGCGGCGACGGATCGCGAGGCTCTGTTCCAGCTGCGCGCCGCCAGCGTCGCGAGCCATGCTCCGCCGAGCGCGAACGCGGCGGCGGCGATCAGCGCGGGCTCGAGCAGCGCCGCGCCTGCCGGCGGGAACCGGGCGTTGACGGTCCAGTAGAACAGATAGCCGAACACGAGGCTGACGAAGGCCGTCATGTCGGCCATCATCGTGATGAACATGGCCCACCAGCCGACGGACGCGCGGCCTGACAGATACAGCGGCAGCGTGACGCCGAGGCCGACGTCCTTGGCCGGCTTCTCCGGGATCACGGCGGTGCCGGTCCACAGCCAGACGAGGATCACGGCGAGCGCCGCGACACCGGACGCCAGCGCGAGCCACCACCAGTGGAACGTCGCGAAGATGAAGACGCCGCCGGTGAACAGCGCCGCGAGCAGCGCGTTGAACGTCGGCGTCGCGACCCGCAGGCACTGGATCGGCTCCGCGTCGATCGCAGTCGTCACCAGCGTCTCCCGCTCGCCCTCCTCCGCATCGGGAAGGTAGAAGCGGCCCTGATCCACGTCGCGCACGAAGTTCTGCTGCTCCCACAGCGGATAGCGGCTCTCGATGAACGGAATCGAGCGCACGCCCCACGGCTTCGCCGGCATCTCGGCCAGCCACTCGAGCGTGCCCGCATGCCACGGGTTGCGCTCCGCGTAAGGTCTGCCCTTCTTCGGCCGTACGACTTCCCACAACAGCAGCGCGATGCCCGCCGCGAGCGCGTAGGCGCCGATCGAGGAAATCAGATTCAGCAAATCGAGCCCGAGATCCGCCGGGTACGTGAACACGCGCCGCGGCATGCCCTTCAGCCCCGTCAGGTGCATAGGCAGGAAGGTCACGTTGAAACCGACGAACATCAGCCAGAAAGCCCACTTGCCGAGCCGCTCCGAAAGCTGATGACCGACCGCGAGCGGAAAGAAGTAATACAGCCCGGCGGCGACCGGGAACAGCATGCCGCCGATCAGCACGTAGTGCAGATGCGCGACGACGAAGTACGTGTCGTGCGCCTGCAGGTCGAACGGCACCAGAGCCACCATGACGCCCGTCAGGCCGCCGAGCACGAAGATCGCGAGCGCGCCGGCGACGAACAGCATCGGCACGGAGAACGTCAGCCGCCGCGCGGCGAGCACGGTCGCGAGGAACGCGAAGATCTGCACGCCCGTCGGGATCACGACGGCCTCCGAAGCCGCCGAGAAGAATCCGAGCGAGATGCCCGGCAGCCCGGTCGTGTACATGTGGTGCACCCACAGGCCGAAGCTGATGAAGCCGGTGCCGACGGCGGCGAGCACGATCCAGCCGTAGCCGACGATCGGCCGCTGCGCGAACGTCGGCACGATCATCGCGACCAGCGCCACGGCCGGCAGGAAGATGATGTAGACCTCCGGATGCCCGAAGATCCAGAACAGGTGCTGCCACAGCAGCGGATCGCCGCCGCGGGACGCGTCGAAGAACGGCCAGTCGAGCAGGCGCTCGAGCTCCATCAGCACGTCTCCCGCGATCAGCGGCGGGAACGCGAACAGGATCATGACCGCGACGACGAGGATGTACCACGAGTAGAGCGGGATCAGGTTGATCCGCATGCCGGGCGGGCGGCACTTCAGCACGCCGACGATCAGCTCGACCGCGGCCGCGATCGCGGCGACTTCGATGAAGCTCAGGCCGAGCAGCCAGATGTCCGGGCCGATGCCTTCCTCGAACGCGGTCGTCAGGGGCGGGTACATGAACCAGCCGGCCTTCGGCGCAGCGTCGAAAAAAATGGAGCCGCACACGAACACCCCGCCGAGCACGAAACACCAGAAACCGTAAGCCGAAAGCCGCGGGAAAGGCAGATCGCGAGCGCCGAGCATCTGCGGCAGCACCATGATCGAGAACGCCTCGAACACCGGCACCGCGAACAGGAACATCATGACCGAGCCGTGCAGCGTCAGCGCCTGGTTGTACAGATCCGCCGACACGAGATCGTTGTCCGGCACGGCCAGCTGCGCCCGCATGATCAGCGCGAGCACGCCGCCGAAGATCATGAACAGGAACGCGGCCGCCGTGTACCACAGGCCGACGGACGTGTTGTTGACGTCCGACCAGTAGCGCCATCCGGTCGGAGATCGCCAGACGTCGATCAGCCGCTCGGCCTGCGCCCGGGCGAGGTCGGGGTCGTGGGCCGCGTTCGCGCTCATCGCAGCGCCTCGAGATACGCGGCGAGGGCGCCGAGCTCGGCTTCCCCGAGCATGTGATAGGACGGCATCTGAACGCCGGGCTTGAACGCCGCCGGCTCCTCTATCCAGGCTGCGAGCGAGGGCACATCGGCCGGCAGCGTCCCCGCGCCGATCGTCAGGCGCGACCCGACGTGCGTCAGGTCGGGGCCGACGAGCCCGATCGCATCCGTGCCCCGGATCCGGTGGCACGCGCCGCAGCCGTTGTCGCGGAACAGCCGCTGCCCGGTGACGGCGGGCTCCGCGGCGGGAGCGGTTGCCGGCTGCGCCTGCGCCCGCAGCCACGCGTCGAACTCGTCCGCCTCCATGACGACGACGTCGAACGCCATCAGCGCATGAGAGGCGCCGCACAGCTCCGCGCAGACGCCGCGGTAGACGCCGGGCGCCGTCGGCTCGACGGTCAGCACGTTCGTGCGCCCCGGGATCATGTCGATCTTGCCGCCGAGCACAGGGATCCAGAACGAATGGATCACGTCGGCCGCCTCGACGTGAAAGCTCGTGCGCCGCCCCGCCGGCAGGCGCACCTCGTTGGCCGAGTCGACCTCGGAGCCGTCGGGGAGCCGGTAACGCACCCTCCACCACCATTGCTCTCCCGTCACGTCGACGGTCAGCGCACCGTCGGCCGCGAGCAGCGGCGGCGTCATCCGCAGCGTGAACAGCAACAGCAGCGCCAGCGTGAGGACCGGAAACACGACGCCGCCGCCGATGATCAGACGCCGCGCGTGCCGGGTCTCGTGCCGGCGCTCGGCGTCGGTGACCCGCCGCCGGCCGGGCACGTCCGCCGTGCTCGGCGCCGCGCCGGGACGTGAGCGCGCGGCGAAAATCGCAAGCGCCATGACGCCGGACCAGATCAGCACGGCGCCGCCGAACAGCCACCACGTCAGCCTTGCGATCGCGGCGGCTTCGACGCCGGCCGGCGCGAGTGCCGACTGGACGCCGCCGCAGCCGGCGAGCAGACACGCCGATACCGCGACCGCGGCGAGCGACGGCCGGCCCGTCACTCGATGTACGGCAGCGGATTGACCGCCTGCCCGCCCTGAAGCACTTCGAAGTGGAGATTCGGCCCGGTCGCCCTGCCGGTAGATCCGAGCTTCGCGATGACCTGCCCGCGAGTCACGACGTCGCCGACCTCGACGAGGTTGTGCGCGTTGTGCGCGTAGCGCGTGACGTGCTCGTTGCCGTGATCGATCTCGATCATGTTGCCGTAGCCGGACCTCACGCCCGACCAGGTCACGATGCCGGCGGCAACCGCGACCACGTCCGTGTTGCGTCTTGCCGCGAAATCCATTCCTTTGTGTATTGCGCGGCGGCCGTTGAACGGATCGATCCGAGGCCCGAAAACAGAGGACACATAACCGACCGCGACGGGCCGCCCTTCCGGGCGCACGGCGTCGCTCAGCTCGCGCCACTTCAACAGCTCCTCGAGCACGTTCAGCTGACGCCAGCGGTCGTCCACCTGCCGCGCGAGGTGGCGGACCGCGGCGCCGGTGCCGCCGCCGAGGCCGGCGCCGGTAATGGCCTCCTCCGGACCGCCCACGCCGGGCTCCTCGTCGAAGTCGAACTCGGCGGCGTCGAGCCCGGCCCGCTCGACGAGCCTGCGCGCCAGCGCGTCGAGGCGCAGGATGCGGCCCTGCATTCGGCTCAGCTCGGCGGCCGCCTTGCGCAGGCCTTCCTCCGCGGCGCGTCGTTGAGCGCGGAGCCGTGCCGCGTCGTGCGGGACGCCGGCGCGCAGCACACGGAAGGCGTGCTGCGCCTGCGCGCGCCTTTCCAAAACTTGGGTGTCGACGCTATCGCCGTCTAAGGTCAGGAATGCACCGATCGTCGCGGCAGTCGCCGCCGCCAGCATCGTTCTTTTCCACGTCCGCACCACGTCCGCCGCGCGCCCCTAGATCCGTCTCCTCCGCGAGGCGCGCCCGCCCGCGGCAACCGCGCCCTCGCAACGCGTCCAATGCCGCCTCGACCGAACCGTTCGCCTCGGACTCGCACAGGCCATGGGAATCTCCAGCCAATCGTGGAGCCCCGGAAGGAGCAAGACTCGTGCCACGGAACGATCGGGGCGTCTACGCAGCGGCTGTGCGCGATCGTTCTTTCTTCGGTGTTGCAGACGCGATAAAGAAAAGGCCACGGGGCACATACCCCGCGGCCCGTTCGGCGCGTGAAGCGCTCAAGCCGATGGACGGCGAGTTACTGGATCGGCTCTTCGCCACCCTGTCCCGGGCTCTGACCAGGCTGACCCTGGCCCTGCCCGCCGGCGCTCATATATTCCGTGCGGTCGAGCGAGCCGTCCTGGTTCGTGTCGGCCGTCGTGAAATCGAGCCCTTCGATAGCGGCCGCTTCCACGCGGCTGATCTGGCCGTCCTGATTGGAGTCGACCTCCTCGAACGGGGGCATTTCTCCCTGCGCCAGAGCGATGCCGGAGAATCCGAGTGCCACTAAAGCGATGCACCTTTTCATTTCTGTCACCTCTTCCTTGCTGAGTCTCGAAACGACAAACGCATCGGCTTCGATCCGGACCGAGCCGAACCCGCGCGGTGCAAGACATATGCCACCGGGAGGCGCACCGGCCCCCGGCGGGGGCTCGCAGCGTTTGCCGGCCCGACTCCCACAATTTCGCTGCAACTATTGATTTCCTGAAACCATTCGCGCGGCTTTCGGCGGCGCTGCGAGCCGTTCGTCAACAGGTTTTTTATCGCTTACACCACAGCTTACCTGCAGCTTTTGATCTGCTTCTTCAATAGGAAACACGACCCCGGGTCCGGTGGCATAGACCTTGCAATTGCCCCACACACAAGCAGGCAGGACTGCGTGTATGGGCAAAACAAAAATGGCAGCAAGGAGCAGTGGGAAGATGAACATTGCATATGACGTCGAATTCGATCTCGACCGCTTTCTGGAATCCATGGACGATCCGGAGCGGCCGGCATGGCGGAGGATAGAGGACCACATGGAAAAGCGCCGGTTGAGGGAGGAACTCTCCCCGTTCGACAGCCGCGAGCTGGAAGAATAATGAGTTGCAGTTCCCGAGCCGGGCGCCTGCCGTCCGGCTCGGGAACCTAGGAGGAAACATGCTTTATTGGGCACTGATCTTTCTCGTCGTCGCACTGGTCGCCGGTGTGCTCGGCCTGTCGGGCGTCGCCGGCGCAGCCGCGAACATAGCCTGGATACTTTTCATCGTCGGTCTGGTTCTCGCCATCGTGTTCTTCATCCGCGGGAGACGGCCGACCATCTAGATTCGAGGCGCCGGCTGCCGGCCGGCGCCCCCGCGGCGCGGCACGGCCGCGCCCTGTATCGGCGGCGACGGAGGCGCGGCCGTGGCACATGCGCAGTCGACGACGGAACCCGAGTCGCGCGCCTGCGCCCATGAGGGATGCATTTGCCGTGTTGCAGCCAGTGCGCCACAGAAGGGCGAGCAGTACTGCAGCGACGGCTGCGCCAGCGGCAAAGGGTGTTTCCACCCCGACTGCAACTGCGCCGCCCTCGAAGCGCCGATGGAATGACCCGTTCGGAAGATCCCCGGCAATGGGGGAGCTTCCTGCCGACCTCCGCACCGAAGACGCCGCGGAGCAGGCTGTGCGAGCCGCACGAGCATCGGCTCACCGCGGGCTCTGCATCGGTAGTCCCTTAGTCCTTTGAAGAACTTTCCGTGGTCGGTCGGCTCGTCCGGCCGGACGAGCAGACAGGAGATGTCACGATGAGCAAGCGATCTCTCGCGGCCCGCCCGCGACCGTCGGTCCGCAGCCTTTCCCGCGCCGCCGCGCTGTCGCTGGCATTGGGGGCTCCTTGCGCGGCGCTTGCCCAGCAACGGCAGCAGGCGGCGGAAACCCAGCAGCAGGGATTCGAGGCCTACGTCAGCGAGGACGCGCTGCAGGTGCTCTACGTTCGTGACATGGACGTCGGCGAGCTCGGCCGAAACGACGTGCGCGGCGGGTTCTTCATCAACGAGGATCGCGATCTGATCGGGCTAGCGGACATGCTGGTCGACGTCGGCGAGCCGGGGCGCCGGCCCTACTGGTCGCTGCAGGTCGGCCCGCGCGTCTACGGCGCGCTGCTGACGATCGAGAACCAGGACATCTTCGCGATCGCGCTCGGGGGCAAGCTCAGCTACTCGATCGGCCGGGGCCGGCGCACGTCCGCCTCGGTTTCGGCGTTCTATGCGCCGGACATCATCACCTTCGGCATCGCCGACAACGTGCAGGACGTCACGATACAGCTGGAAACTCAGCTGACGGATGCGACGCGGATATTCGTCGGCTATCGGGTGTTCGAGTTCGACCTGCCGACCGATCGCGAGGTCGACGACGGTGTGCACATAGGCGTCCGACACGCGTTCTGACGCAGCGCCGCAAAGCCTTCAGGCTCTTACACTGCCGCGAGCAACCACTGCGCGAGCGCGACTCCGGCAGCCACGACGACGATCGCAGCCACGATCACCAGCGCGGCCACGGCCGCGAGCAGCGCCCAGGCGCTGCGACGCTCGCGGCGCGGCGCGGCCGAGTAGCGGCGCAGCAGCGCCACGTTTCGCTGGTTCGCCTTGAAGGCGAAATCGAACAGATCTCCGAAAACGGGAATCGCGCCGATAACCGTCTCGATACCGACGTTCAGCAGCATCCGTGCAAGCACGGCGCGAGGCACGTCGAATGCCGACGCGCGCAGCACGATGTAGAGCCCGAGCAGCGCACCGGCGGCGTCGCCGAGCCCGGGGATCAGACCGATCAGCCCGTCGATCCCGATTCGGAAGCCTCCGGGCAACCGGATCGAGCTGTCGAGCAGCCATGCCAGACGATCGAGCGACTCGGCCGCGGGCCTGCCGCCGGCGCTACCTGACGCAGCCGCCGGCGCCGCGGTCGTGTTCGCGTTCCGTCTCGCCGCCATCGATCTGCTGACCTCCTCGCTCGCCGCGGACTGCCATCGTATGTCGATGCAAGGTTCCTTTGCGAGCGCAGCGGATGCACGGCACGTGCCACCGCTCGTGCGCCGTCCGGCGCACCCTCCCACGAAATGCTACGCCGCAGCCGCGGCGTTTCGGGTGCGCTGCAACGCGAAGTCATCGCAGATTCGATGGCATGCCGATTGCATCTGGAACGGTCCAGCAAGGAGACACCGATAGGGAGCGAGAGTCATGTCGACGACACCAGAGTCCGGCGGCACTGCAACCGGACAGACCCAGCAGGAGCTCGAAAGGGCCAAGAGCGACGCGGCTCATCTCGCGTCCGACGCGGCCGAGGCCGCAAAGGAACGCGGCAGAGAGCGCGTCGACACCATGAAGCATCGGACGGCGGACCGCGCCGAGGAGATTGCGGAGGCGATCGAGTCGACTGCGCGGGACCTCGAGTCGGGCGATGGCGACTCCGCATTCTCGGGCTACGGACGAAGCATGGCCTCGATGATGCGGCGCTTCGCCGGCGGTCTGCGCGAGCAGGAAATCGAGGACTTCGCGAGCGAGCTTGCCGGATTCGCGCGGCGCAACCCTGGCAGCTTCCTGGCCGGCAGCGTGGCGCTCGGTTTCGGCGTGTCGCGCTTTCTGAAAGCGACGAGTCAGCGGCCGCCGGAGCACTACTACCGCGGCGAGCGCTTCGCGGACGAGGACGAGGATTTCGAGGAGGAGTACTGGCTCGAGGAGGAAGAGCTCGACACGACGCTGGAGCCCTCCGCCTCCCCCGAAGTCAGCACTTACACGGCCGGTCAGGCGTGGCCCGAGGATCGAGGTAACGAACGGCCGGGCGCGGCATCGCCGACGCACCACACGGCCCCCGGGATCGGTGAGCCCTCGACGTCCTCACCGACCGGATCCGAATACCGAACGGGCGCGACCGGCGCACCGGCCGCGGGCCAGCAGAATCTGGAAGGCGACACAGAACGTCGCAACGAAACGGGTAAACCCGGGAGGATGGAACCGTGAGCACTAGAGCATACGATTACGGCGCCGGCGCGCAAACCGTGACGCCGGCGCCCGCCGCTACGCGGGACGATACGCGCGTGGTGGGCCTGGTCAGGCGCCTCGGCGAGGAAATCACGACGCTGTTCACCAAAGAGCTCGCGTTGCTGAAGGCCGAGACGACCAGCGCAATCAAAGATACCAGAAGCGGTATCGGCGCGATGGCCGTGGGCGGCGCCGTGCTATACGCCGGGCTGCTCTTCCTGTTGACGAGCGCGATGCTGGGCCTCGCGCTCGTCATGGATGCGTGGCTCGCCGCGCTGATCGTCGGCGGGGTCGTTGCCATCATCGGCGCGATCATGCTCGCGAGCGGCAAGCGCAAACTGGAGCCCTCCGCGTTCAAGCCGGAGCATACGGCTGCATCGCTGGAGAAGGACCGCGACATGATCAAGAGGAATATCCATGAATCGCATGACCGATGACTTCAGGCGGGATTCCGCGAAGGACCCCGCACAGCTCGAGCGTGAAATAGACGCGACGAGATCCGAGCTGATGCATACGCTCGAGGAGCTCGAGCGGAGACTGTCTCCGGGAGACATGCTGAACACGGTCCTGTCCCGCGTACGGCGCGACGGCGGCGAGTTCGCAGGCAACCTCGGGAACAGCGTCAAGGATCACCCTCTGCCGGCACTGCTCGCAGGCATCGGCATCGCGTGGATGATGGCCGCGAACGGACGGCATCACGAGGAGCGCATCGATCGGCCCGGCGGTGGCCGCATGCGGGCGTCCGCGAACCGCATGCGCGAACGCTGGCACGGAGCACGCGATTCGCTGAAGCACGGCGGAGAGTCGATGCGTCACGGCGTGGCCGGCGCGCGCTCGTCCGTCTCCGGCTCGGCACAGTCCGTCCGCCGGCGCGCGAAGCGCATGTCGTCCGCGGCGAGGCGCGGCGCCGGGCACGCACGCTCCGGCGTCGACTACCTGTGGCACGAGCAGCCGTTGTTGCTCGGTGCGCTCGGCCTCGCCGCCGGCGCGATCGCCGGCGCAGCCCTTCCGCCCACCGAGGAGGAAGACAAGGCTTTCGGCGAGCTGCGGGACCGCACGCTCGACAAGGCTCGTGCGGCCGGCGCCGAAGGCGCGCGGCAGGCGCGCGAGCGCGTCGAAGGCGCGGCCGAGCAAGCGACGGACAGGCTCCGCGGCAACGGCCACGGTGCTGCGAAATCTTCCGAGCACGTAGAGACCCGGCCGGACACGCCGGAAACCCCGACCTCGACGTCGTCCCCCGAGACGGGCATCGGTTACTGACGGACGGACGAATGCGACAGCGCCCCGCCTCCCGAAGGCGGGGCGCCTGCATGCGGGGTCCATGCGGGGTCCGAGGTCTTCGGCGGCGCGCTCACGCCATAGAGGAAGCCGCGGCGCTACGGAACGAGGCAGGCCGCTCCGGTCGCAGCGCCGTCGATTAGTCGAGATCCACGTCGATCAGTCGAGATCCACCTTGCCGTGAACGCGGGCATCGTCGTCTAGCGACCCGCCGCCGACGATCGCGCGAGCCTCGTTGAACAGATATTTGAGGCCCTTCAGCCCCGAGCCGTCCCAGTACTCCGCGTCGTCGGGCACGACCTCGATCAGCACGAGGCTCGCGTCATGCGGACCGTCCGGGAACCAGACCCGCTGCGCCTCGTTCCACAGCTCTTCCTGCTTGCCTTCGTCGCGTACGACTCGCGCTTTGCCCGTGATCGACAGGAAGCGTCCGCCGCCCTGCATCGCGACGTTGACGCGATCGTCCTCCGCGAGCTCCTCCTGCTTGCCGCTGTGTACGTTCGACATGAACCACAAACGGCCGTCCTCCGAGGAATCGGCAATGGCCATCGGACGGGATCTGAGGCCGCCCGACGGATCGCGCGTGACGAGCATCGCGTGATCGAACCTGGCCAGCACGGATAAGAACTCTTCCTGTCGCTCTTCCTGTCCTGTGTCGTCGCGGCTCATCGGTGGCCTCCGTTTCGGTGCTTCGCTTCAGGGCCTTCAAAGCAAGAAGGGTGCCACGCAGAGTTGCTGTTCGCGCGAGCCGGGTCCTGACGCAGCGCGAGCCGATGATGGCCTCCGCGATCGACGCCTACGAGGCTTTCGATACGCGCGCGCCCGCACGGATCAAGGTCGAGCTAGACGCTCGACGATCGACGGCAGCGGCCGGCGGCCCGACTCGCACCGCCGCGGCGACCTCGCCCGGGGGTGCGCGCTACGCGCGCGCGTTCCGGAAGCGGCTGTCGCCGTAGAGCGATAGCCAGCGCAGGACGTCCTCGCGGCGCAGCATGCCCGCCACGCGCCCGCCCTCGACGACCGGCAGCTGGTTGACCTGGCGCCGACTCAGCTCGTTCATCGCGTCCGCGCCGGAATCGCCCGGCGCTACGTGCGCGACGGCGTCGGCCGGCGTCATGATGCGCTCCACCGTCGTCGCGGCCCATTCGTCCCGCGGCAGCTTGTAAACGTCCCGCAGGCACACGAGCCCGAGCATCCGGTCGTGCTCGACGACGGGAAAGGCCCTCTGCTCCGCCCGAAGCACGTAATCGTCGACGAGGCTCTGCACGGAAACGCCGGGCCCGACCGTGCGGACCGCCCGCTGCATCAACCGGGACACGGGCACGTCGGCGAGGGACTCGCGCAGCATCAGCTGCCTGTAGCTCATGACGGCCGCATTGTTCAGGAACCAGCCGATCAGCGCGAGCCACAGGCCGCCGGCAAGGCCGGTTCCGAAAATCGGCACCGTGACACCGAGCGCCATCGCGAACCCCGTGCCGATGAGCAGCCATGCGAAGGCGCGGCCCGCGTTCGACGCCCAGCGCGTGGCTCGCACCAGATCCCCGGTGGCGCCCCACAGCACCGCTCGCAGCACGCGCCCCCCGTCGAGCGGGAAACCCGGCACGAGGTTGAAAAGTCCGAGGATCACGTTGATGGGCCCCAGCCAGAACAGCAGCGTCGCGACCGGGCCGAGCGCGGCGAAAAACTCCTGCGGGTCCTCGCCCTCGAGCGGCGGCGGAGCGCTGAGCAGCATCCCCAGCGCGATGAACGCACCGCCGAGCACGAGGCTCGTGACGGGCCCGGCGATCGCCATCCACAGCTCGGGCCGCCAGGAATGCGGCTCCTCGCGCATCTGCGCCATGCCGCCGAACACGAACAGCGTGATCTGCGGGACCTCGATGCCGTGCATCCGTCCGACCAGCGCGTGCGACATCTCGTGCGTCAGGACCGAGGCGAGGAACAGCACGGCCGCCGCGATCGCGGTCGCCCAGATCGTCAGCATCCCCCAATCGGGATGCCAGGCGGGAAAGCCGCCGGCGCCGAGACTGACGGTGACCAGCGTGAAGATGATCGCCAGGCTCCAGTCGAGGTAGACGTCGATACCGGCTATGCGACCCAGATGAAAGCCCCTGGCCATCAGCTTCTCCGAGCGGCGGCGCGCCGCCCTTCCAACCGTCTCCACTGTAAGGGCGATGCCCGAGCGGCCGCAATTGCGGCTCTCCGACACGCGCTTCAGCCACAAACATGCAATCGCGCCACAAAAACTGCATGCGCCTGCGCGGGTTGCGCGTCGATCCGGACCTGCCGAGCGCCCGATTGTCAACGGGCGCCGGCGGCGAAAGCGCCGCCGCCACCAGCACTGGCACGACAATTGCACTTCGTTCGGTCGTCAAACCGCGCAGCGCGGTGCAGGTGATTCATGGAACAAAGCGTCGTACGCAACTCGGATCTGATCGACACTCTGCAGCGTTACGCCGACCTGTTCACGTTCGCGCCGATCGGTTACGTAGTGCTCGGGCAGGACAGCCGGGTCGACGACGCCAATCGCGCCGCGGCGGAGGCGCTGGGTTGGCCGCGATCGTGGATCGTCGGTCAGCTGTTCTCGCGCTGGATCGTCGGGAGCGATCTCGGCCGGTTCCTCGACTTCCTGCACGATGCCTGCCGCAGCGAAAAGGTCGTCAGCGGGGAGTTCCGCATCGAGGACCGGCACGGCCGGCTCCGCGACGTGCGGTTCGACGCGGCGGCGATGATGGTTCGCGAGACGCACGACGAGGATGCCGAGGACTCCGACCGACCGCCCGCCCCGGCCCGCCGCTGCCAGCTCGCGATCGTAGACATGAAGCGCGGCGCGCCTGCCGCTTCCGACACGAACGCGCTGCGTGACGAGCTCGCGCACGTCGCGCGGCTGAACGCGTGCGGCGAGATGGCGACGGCGCTCGCCCACGAGCTGAGCCAGCCTCTCGGCGCAATCGCGCTGTACTGTAATGCGTCCGTCAGGACGATCCGCGAAGGCAAGGCGGATCCGGAACGTCTCGCCGCCTCCCTCGAGAAGGCGGCGGACGCGGCGATGCATGCCTCGTGCACGATCCGCGGCCTGCGCAGCTTCCTCAGCAAGAGCGACTCGAGCGTCGAGCTGCTGCCGCTGAACGACGTGATCCGCGACGGCGCGCAAATGGCCGCCGCGTACGCGAAGAAGCGCCGCACGCGGATCGAGCTGCGTCTCGACGACACGCTTCCGACGGTGCGCGCCAATCGCACGCACCTGCAGCAGGTGCTGCTGAACCTTCTGCAGAACAGCATCGACGCGATGCAGGACCTCGAGCCGGAGCGCCGCCGCGTCGTGATCACGAGCGACCGCTTCGACACCTTCACGGTGCGCGTCACCGTCGCGGATTTCGGACCGGGCATGACGGAGACGCAGCGGCGCCGCGCTTTCGAACCTTTCTACACGACGAAGAAGAACGGCATGGGCGTCGGCCTGCCCATAAGCCGAATGATCATCGAATCCTACGGAGGACGCCTGTGGGCGCCGAGAGGTGTCCGAAGAGGCGCCACTTTATCGTTCACGCTACCCGCTCATGAGCACTATTAATACAGTAGAACAAACAGGGACCGCTTACGCGGTCGACGACGATCCGATGTTCCTGGACGCGCTGTCGATGACGCTGGAATCGGCGGGACTCGACGTCAGGGCGTACCGCTCGTGCAGAGACTTCCTGCGCGAGAACCGGGCCGACGGCGCAAGCTGCCTCGTGCTCGACATCAACATGCCGGATGTCGACGGACTGCAGCTGCAGCGTTTGCTGGCGGCGCAGAACGATCCGATACCGATCGTGTTCGTGACGGGGCACGCCGACGTGTCCACGTCCGTCCGGGCTCTTCGCAACGGGGCGGTCGATTTCCTCGAGAAGCCGGTCGACGGCGACGATCTGCTGAAGAGCGTCGAGCAGGCTCTTTCCCGGGACCGGCGCCGCAGAGAGGCGGACCGGCAGAGGGCGGACGTGACGCGCAGGTTCACCACGCTGACCGCGCGCGAGCGCCAGATCATGAAGCTCGTCGCATCGGACAACTCGAGCAAGGAGATCGCCCGCGACCTCGACATCAGCCCCCGCACCGTCGAGCACCACCGCGCGCACATCATGCGCAAGATGAACGCGAACTCGCTGAACGAGCTGATCATCATGGCCGTCATGTGCGGCGTCCGGGAGCTCAGACTGTAGCGCGGCCGGAGAAAGACGCCAGCACGGGCAGGTGATCCGACAGCCGGCCGGCCTCTGGCAGCGTTCCGACCGAATCGAGCTTCAGGCGCGCGTCATACCAGATCCGATCGAGCGGCAGCAGCGGCAGCCGCGACGGAAAGGTCGGCAAAGCCGGCGCCGGCGTCAGCGGAGGGCAGAACGCACGGTCCGCCGCGCCGCGGCGGAAGTAGTCGTTGAAGTCCCCGAGCACCAGCGTCGGGCCGCCGCCGAGCGCGTCGAGCCGCGCCTTGAGCCGCGCCAGCTGCTTGCGCCGGTCGAGCCACAGCAGACCGAGGTGCGCGGCGACGACCGTCAGCCGCCCGAAAGGCGCCTCGATCGCGCCGAAGATCGCTTTCCTCGGCTCGCTGCGCGGCAGCGACAGGTCCTCGTCGCCGAGCGACTCGATCGGCCAGCGGCTCATCAGGATGTGGCCGTAATGGCCGTCGTCGGTGACGAGCGTGCGGGCCGCGACGCTGGCCCAGCCGAAACGGTCCGCGAAGAACGTAAACGGATCGAGCGCCAGCGACTTCGCATGCCGCGCATCGATCTCCTGCAGGGCCGCGATATCCGGCTGCGCCATGTGGAGCACGTCCGCGATGCGGTGAGGATCGAACACGCGGTCGCGGCCGACGCAGCCGTGGACGTTCCACGTCAGCACGCGCAGATGCTCCGCGCCGCCGGCGGCCGCCATCACTCCGCTTCCAGCAGCGCCCGCAGATCGCCCCACGGCAGCATGAGCCAGTCGGGCCGGTTGTTCAGCTCGTAGCGGATCTCGTACAGCAGCTTCTCGATGCTGGCGAGATCGATCAGCCGGGCCGCCTCGTCCGGATCCCGCGGATAGGACGCGCAGCCTTCCATCGCGGTGCGATACGCCTCGAGGAACATCTGCCGCGACTGCTCGCGCCAGTCGGTCAGCAGAGCCTCGAGCTCGCCGCGCTCGGTCTGGCGGGCGTCGCCGAGCCGGCGCGCCGCGTCGCCCTTCGCGTAATCGAGCGAGCGCAGCATGCCGGCGATGTCTGTCAGCGGGGTCGTCTTGCGGCGGCGCTGCGCAAAGCTGCGGCTCGGTTCGCCCTCGAGGTCGACGATCACGAAATCCGCTCCGGTCAGCAGCACCTGGCCGAGGTGATAGTCGCCGTGAAAGCGCGTCGCGAGCGCGGTGGCGGGCGGGTGAGCGGCGAGCGCATCGAGCCGCTCGCCGAGCAGCTGCCGGTAGCGCGACAGCTGATCCGCGTCGAAAGACAGCCTGCCCGCCTCATCCTCTGCCGCCTGCCGCAGCGCCGGCAGCGCCTCCCGCAGCATGTCGAAGGTCGCATCCGTTTCCTTTCGGATGCGGCCGATCCATTCCGCGAAGCGCACGCCGTCGAGCGGTTCCGGATCGAATGCCGGATCGCCGCTCCTGACGGCCAGCGCCCGATGCAGGTCCGCGGTCCGCGCCGCCAGCGCGCGGATCAGCACCAGGTAATCGCTGTGGCTGACAGTCGTCGGCAGCCCGTTCAAACGCGTCAGCACGTCGTCGACCTTGCGCTCCAGATACTGCAGCGTATGGTTCCAGCCGTCGCCCTGGTTCTTGACCGCAGCCTGCAGCAGCGCGAGAGTCGCTTTGCCGCCGTCCGCGCCGCGGTACTCGATCATGCCGGCCACCGGCACGATCGCCGGGCAGGGCGAGACCTCCGTCAGGAAGCGCCCCATCTCCCACTCCGGGTTCACGCCTTCCCGAAGCTGCCGGTAAGCCTTCAGGAACAGTCTGTCTCCGACGAGGAAGGTGGAGTTGGTGCCCTCCGTTGCGGGCCGGCGCACGTGCAGCGAGTCGAGGTCTTCCCCGAGCAGGCCGGCCAGCGCCTTCGTCGCCTCGAAGTGCAGCGCGCTGGTGCCGCACGTCAGCGGCTCGGGCCTGGCGATCCGCTCGAGGACGTCCCTGCCGAGCTCCTCCTGCGCAAACGCGTCGAACAGAAGCCCCGTGTCGGCTCTCTGCCTGACGCGCGCGACGGCCGCGGCCGCGACCGGCCCGGCCCGCTCGACGCCCCAGTCGACGGCGAGCGGCAGGAAGTAGGTCTGCGTCTCCCCCCCTTCGAGCTTCACGTCGACGGTCGTCAGCAGCCAGCGGCCGCGCTCGGTGACCCATTCGCAGCGGTCCCTCAGCGCCACGCCGTCGATCTTCTCGCCCTTCGCGGCGAACCAGCGCTGCTGCCGCAGATAACGGGGCAGAACGTCGGACTCGAACTGCCGGATCAGCCTCTCGGCCAGCGCGCGCCGCTCACTGTCGCCGCGAACGGTGAAGCTCGACAGCGAGTCGAACAGCACGAGCCACGGCGGAGGCTCGACGGACAGGAACTCCGCGTGCCAGCTCGGCGCCTCGGCGCCCGTCGTGAGCTCGAACCAGTAAAAGCCGTAGCCGCCGAGCGTCAGCAGGTACGGCAGCTCGCCGATCGGCGGAAACGCGGCCCCCCCCATCAGCTCGACGGGCACATAGCCTCTGTATTCGCTGAGGTCGAGCTCTACGGCCTGCGGCGAGCGCTTCAGATTCGCGACGCACAGCAGCACCTCGTCGCCGTAGCGGCGCAGGTAGGCGAGAATCTTGCGGTTCCCCGGGTGCAGGAACTCGAGCGTGCCGCGGCCGAAGGCCTTGTGGGCGTTTCGCACGGCGAGGATGCGGCGCGTCCAGTTGAGCAGCGACGCCGGCGCGCGCGACTGCGCCTCGACGTTGACGGACTCGTAGCCGTAGATCGGGTCCATGATCGGCGGCAGGTACAGGCTCTGAGGGTCCGCGCGCGAGAACCCGCCGTTGCGGTCGGGGCCCCACTGCATCGGCGTACGCACGCTGTTGCGGTCGCCGAGGTAGATGTTGTCGCCCATGCCGAGCTCGTCCCCGTAGTAGACGGTCGGGGAGCCGGGCATCGAGAACAGCAGGCTCTTCATCAGCTCGATCTTGCCGCGGTCGTTGTCCATCAGCGGCGCGAGGCGCCTGCGGATCCCGACGTTGACGCGCATGCGCGGATCGGTCGCGTATGTGTTGTACATGTAGTCGCGCTCGCGGTCCGTGACCATCTCGAGCGTCAGCTCGTCGTGATTGCGCAGGAAGATCGCCCACTGGCAGTTGTCCGGGATCTCCGGCGTCTGCTGCATGATCTCGACGATCGGGTAACGGTCCTCCTGCGCGATCGCCATGTACATGCGCGGCATCAGCGGGAAGTGATAAGCCATGTGGCACTCGTCGCCGTCCGCGAAGTACTCGCAGACGTCCTCCGGCCACTGGTTCGCCTCGGCGAGCAGCATCCGGTTCTTGTAATTGCGGTCGACGGCGGCGCGGATCTGGCGGATCACCGCGTGCGTCTCCGGCAGGTTCTCGTTGTTCGTGCCCGCGCGCACGCACAGGTACGGGATCGCGTCGAGCCGCAGCCCGTCGACGCCCATGTCGAGCCAGAACTTCATCAGGCGGATCACGGCCGCGACCACTTCCGGGTTGTTGTGGTTCAGATCCGGCTGGTGCGAGAAGAAGCGGTGCCAGTAGTACTGCTTCGCGACCGGATCCCAGGCCCAGTTGGAGTCCTCGGTATCGGTGAAGATGATCCGCGTTTCCGGAAACTCCTTGTTGCTGTCGCTCCAGATGTAGAAGTTGCGCCTCGGCGAGCCCCGCGGCGCCCGGCGCGCCGCCTGAAACCACGGATGCTGGTCGGAGGTATGGTTGATGACCAGCTCCGTGATGACCCTGAGCCCCCTGCGGTGGGCCTCGCGCACGAACACGCGGAAATTACGCAGCGTGCCGTAGACCGGGTTGATGTTGCGGTAATCGGCGATGTCGTAGCCGTCGTCGCGCATCGGCGAGGGGTAGAACGGCAGCAGCCATATGGCGTTGACGCCGAGCCGCTGGATGTAGTCGAGCTTTTCCGTCAGGCCGCGGAAATCGCCGACGCCGTCGTTGTTCTGGTCGAAAAACGAACGCACGTGTACCTGGTAGATGACGGCGTCCTTGTACCAAAGCGGGTCGTCTTCCCGGACAGGATCTTCTTTTTCCATGCGATCTGTTGGCGCTTTTCTTACATGAAGTAGTCGAAATCGCGTTCCGTGCCGACGTGGCGGCGCAGCCTGAATACGTGCGCGGGCGATCGGTGCGGGTCGAGCGAGACGAAGTTGCGGTGGCCGTGCCACAGGTAGCGGGCATCGGACATCAGGTCGTGGACCTGGAACGGCCGGCCGGCGCGCAGCCCGAGCTCGTCGAGCGGAATCTCGACGTGTCCGCTCTGGGTATGGTGCGGATCGAGATTCACGACGACGAGCACGATGTTGCCCGAGTCCTCGGTCCGCTTCGAGTAGCAGAGCATGTGCTCGTTGTCGACGTCGTGAAAGCGCAGGCTCCAGTCGGACTGCAGCGCCGGATTCTCCCGGCGCACGCGGTTCAGCCGCGTGATGAAGCGCTCGAGAGACGCCGGCTCGGCCAGATTCCAGCGCCGGATCTCGTACTTCTCCGAGTTCAGGTACTCCTCCGAGCCGTGATGCCGCGGCTCGTTCTCGAGCAGCTCGAAAGCCGGGCCGTAGATGCCGTAGCTCGCGCCGAGCGTCGCGGCCAGCACGGCACGGCACATGAATGCGGGACGGCCGCCGTACTGCAGGTATTCGTGCAGGATGTCGGGCGTGTTCGGCCACAGGTTGGGCCGGAAGTACTCCCGGGACGCGTGAGCCGTCAGCTCCGTGAAGTACTCGGTCAGCTCGTGCTTCGTGTTCCGCCACGTGAAGTACGTGTAGGACTGCGTGAAGCCGAGCTTCGCGAGGCGGTGCATGACCCGCGGACGGCTGAACGCCTCGGCCAGGAAGATGACCTCCGGATGCTCGCGCTTGATCTCTGCGATCAGCCACTCCCAGAACGCAAACGGCTTCGTATGCGGATTGTCGACCCGGAAGATCGCGACGCCCTGCTCTATCCAGAACTCGAACACGCTCTTCAGCTCCGCCCACAGGTTTCGCCAGTCCTCGCATTCGAAATCGAACGGATAGATGTCCTCGTATCTCTTCGGCGGGTTTTCCGCGTATTGGATCGTGCCGTCGGGCCAGTGCCGAAACCACTGCGGGTGCTCGCGCACGTACGGGTGATCCGGCGAGCATTGGAACGCGATATCGAGAGCGATCTCGATGCCGTGGCGGGCGGCCTCGGAGCACAGCGCGCGAAAGTCTTCGAGCGTGCCGAGCTCCGGATGAACGGCCTTGTGTCCGCCCTCGGCCGCGCCGATGGCCCAAGGCGAGCCCGGATCGTGGGGTCCCGCCTCGAGAGCGTTGTTGCGGCCTTTGCGGTTCGTCCGGCCTATCGGATGAATCGGCGGCAGGTACAGCACGTCGAAGCCCATTCGCGCGATGTGCGGCACGCGCGCGCGCGCATGCCCGAACGTGCCGTGAGCGTCGCCGTCGCCGACGAGCGAGCGCGGGAAGAACTCGTACCACGTCGAGTAGCGCGCCCTCTCGCGGTCGACGACGACGTCGAGCACGCGTCCGTAGCGTGTCTCGAGGCTGCGGTCGGGATGGCGCAGCATGGACTCCTCGAGCGCGCTCGACAGGGCGAGCTCGCGGCGCGCGTCGAGCGCCTCGCCGCCCGTCATGCGCTGCGCCCAGGCTTCGAGCAGCGCGCGGTCCGCGCCGCCCGCCCGCGCTGCGGCCTCCTCGACCAGGCGCGCTCCGACTGCGAGAGCGCGGCCGATGTCCTCCGCGTCCTCGCGGCGGGCGAAGTCCTGCTGCCACGACAGGAACCGGTCCACCCTCGCGGCAATCGTGTACTGATGCCGTCCCGGAGCGTCGACGCGGAACCGGCCGCGCCAGCGATCGTTGCCGAGCGGCTCCATGCGCGTCTCGAGCCAGTCGCCGTCGGGAGACTGCCGGTGGCGCAGCATGCAGACGATGCGGTCGTGCCCGTCCGTGAAGGCGTCCGCCTCGACTTCGACCCATTCGCGCGCGACGCGCTTGATCGGGAACGCGCCGCAGTCGACCTCCGGCCGCACGGACTCGATGACGACCCGCCGGCGGCCGTCCTGCTTTGCCGTCACGCGCCGCCCCCTTCGGTGTCTCCGGCATGGCGGAACACGACGACACCGAGCGGCGGCAGCGTCAGCACGAGCGAATGATAGCGCCCGTGAGCGCTGACCGGCGCCGAGTGCAGGCCGCCGAGATTGCCCTGCCCGCTGCCGCCGTAGAGGGTCGCATCGCTGTTCAGCACCTCGGCCCAGTATCCCTCGCGCGGCACGCCCACCTGGTAGCTGTGCCGCGGCACCGGCGTGAAGTTCACGACGATCAGCGTCACCGAGCCGTCGCGGTCGGACTTGCGGATGAAGCTGAGCACGCTCTCCTCGCTGTCGTTGCAGTCGATCCACTCGAAGCCGGCGTCGGAGAAATCCTCCCGCCACAGGCTCGGCTCGCGCCGATACAGCGCGTTCAGGTCGCGGACCCAGCGGTTCAGGCCCGCGTGCAGCGGCACGTCGAGCAGGCTCCACGAAAGGCCCGCCTCGTGGCTCCACTCGTCCCACTGCCCGATCTCGCCGCCCATGAACAGCAGCTTCTTGCCCGGGTGCGTCCACATGTAGCCTAGCAGCGTGCGCAGGTTCGCGAAGCGCTGCCAGTCGTCGCCCGGCA
>JAFGNC010000573.1 GCA_016927175.1 Gammaproteobacteria bacterium
CGAGCGCGCGTGTCAGGCACAGCAGGATCGCCGCGCTCGAGCGGGCGCTCTCCGAGCCGCCGCGCAGAATCACCGCGTTGCCGCTCTTCAGGCACAGCGCGGCAGCGTCGGCCGTCACGTTCGGCCTGCTCTCGTAGATGATGCCGATCACGCCGAGCGGCACGCGCACGCGCTGGATCTTCAGCCCGTTCGGCCGCTCCCATTCGGTGATGACGCGGCCGACCGGATCCGGCAGCTCCGCGATCGCCTCGACGCCGGCCGCCATCGCTTCGACGCGCGCGCCGTCGAGCGCGAGCCGGTCGAGCATCGCGGACGACAGACCGCGCTTCTCGGCTTCCGCCACGTCGAGCGCGTTCGCCTCGAGAATCTCGCCGCGCGAGTTGCGCAGCTCCGCCGCCGCGGTCCTGAGCGCCGCGTTCTTCGTCTCGGTCGGCACGCGGGCGAGCAGCCCGGCCGCCGCCCGCGCGGCGCGGCCGAGCTCCATCATCTGCGCGTGCAGGTCCATGCTTTCTTTTCGTCTGGCCATGTCGTGTCGTTCAGAGAATGCGTCTGGAAAAGGGGTCAGGGCCCTTTTTCGCCGTGAGCGGCAACATCGCCGCTGATTCCACGAAAAAGGGCCCTGACCCCTTTTCCAGACCTCCAGTCAGCGCTTCGTCAGCACGAGGTCGTCCCTGTGGATCATCTCATCCCGGCCGCGGTAACCCAAGATGCGCTCGATGTCCTGCGACTTTCGCCCGGCGATGGAGCGCGCCTCGTCGGCGCTGTACGCGATCAGGCCGCGGCCGAGCTCGGCGCCGTCGCTCGCGAGCACGCGCACCGCGTCGCCGCGCTCGAACACGCCGTCGACGGCGGCGACGCCCGCCGGGAGCAGGCTGCGCCCGGCCGCCAGCGCCCGCTCCGCCCCGTCGTCCACGCGGATCGCGCCTTTCGGCTGCAGCGTGCCGGCGATCCATTGCTTGCGGGCCGCCGCCGGCGTCGCGCCGGGCAGGAACCACGTGGCGCGGGCGCCGCGCCGCAGCGCGTCGAGCGGACGCTCGACGCGGCCGCTCGCGATCGCCATGCGGCAGCCGGCGCCCATCGCAATCCGCGCCGCGTCGAGCTTGGTGCGCATGCCGCCCGAGCCGTGGCTCGAGCCGGGCCCTCCGGCCATGCCGAGCAGCGCAGGCGTCAGCTCCGTGACCTCGCCGACGTGCGCGGCGGCGGAGTCGACCTGCGGATCGGCCGTGTACAGCCCGTCGACGTCGGACAGGATCACCAGGCATTCGGCGCTGACCATCTGCGCGACGCGCGCCGCGAGGCGGTCGTTGTCGCCGTAGCGCAGCTCCTGCGTCGCGACCGTGTCGTTCTCGTTCACGACCGGCACGACGCCGCGGCGCAACAGCGTCAGCAGCGTCCGGCTCGCGTTCAGGTAACGCTTGCGGCTCTCGCTGTCGTCGAGCGTCAGCAATACCTGCGCGGTCTTGATGCCGAAGTTGCGCAGCATCTCCTGGTAGGCATGCGCGAGCAGGATCTGCCCGGCGGCGGCCGCCGCCTGGCTGTCCTCGAGCCTCGCCCGGCGCGGATCCATGCCGAGCTCGCGCGCGCCGAGCGCGACCGCTCCGGAAGACACGAGCACGACTTCCTTGCCGAGGCCGCGCAGCTCGGCGACGTCCGCGCACAGGCCCTCGAGCCACGGCCGGTCCAGCGACCCGCTGCGGGCGTCCACGAACAGCGCGGAGCCGATCTTGACGACGAGCCTCGCGGCGGCGGTCAGGCGCTCGCCGCCGGGGCGCTCGGCCGTCGCCGAGGCGTTCATACGCGGCCGAGCTTGCGCGCGCCGCGGGATATCGCCATCGCGCCGCTGCGCACGACGGAGACGACGCGCGCGACGTCCGTGACCTGCGCGAGGAAGCGGTCGATGTCCGGCCCGCCGCCGACCACTTCGACCGTGTGATAGCCGCCGCGGTCGTCCAGCTCGCGGATGTCGAGCTTCTCGAGCATCGCGTCGAGCTGGTCGCGCCGGGCGTCGTCGACCTGCAGCTTGCACAGCGCGAGCTCGCGCTCGATGTGATCGGTGCTGGTCATGTCGGTGATGTCGACGACGTCGATCAGCTTGCCGAGCTGCTTCGTGATCTGGTCGATCACGTCTTCGGAGCCGGTCGTGACCAGGGTCAGCCGCGACACGGTCGCGTCCGGCGTCGGCGCGACGTTCAGGCTCTCGATGTTGTAGCCGCGGGACGAGAACAGGTTCGCGACGCGGGCGAGCGCGCCGGCCTCGTTCTGAAGGACGATGGAGATGATATGTCGCATTGCGCTGGCCGTGACGTTACGAGCAGAAAAGGGGTCAGGGCCCTTTTTCGCGAGAGGGGTGGCAAAAGGGGTCAGGGCCCTTTTCGACACTTTTTCGACAGGTCGGCCAAGCGCCGCACCGTTCCCGCGAAAAAGGGCCCTGACCCCTTTTGCCGCGTGCCGGAGACTTCCCGTAAATCGATCAATGTTGGCGTAGAACAACGGCTATTGCAATGCAGTGGCAGATCGTCAACACTGATCCGCGAGAGCCTTACTCGGCCTACACCTCCTTCCATGCCAGCCGCGACCGACATTCAGATCGAGCGCCGCCCGACGGCGCAGCCCGCACCCGCGCATCCGCTCGCGGGCAGGACGCTGAGCGGCGCCGACACGATCGTCCAGGTGCTCGCGGACGAAGGCGTCGACACGATCTTCGGCTACAGCGGCGGCGCGATCCTGCCGACCTACGACGCGGTGTTCCGCTACAACCAGCAGAACGCGATCGACGGCGTCGAGCCGATGCCGCTGGTCGTGCCCGCGAACGAGCAGGGCGCGGGCTTCATGGCGGCCGGCTACGCGCGAGCGAGCGGCCGCGTCGGCGTCGTCATGGTCACGTCCGGCCCCGGCGCGACGAACTGCGTGACGCCGGTGCGCGACTGCATGGCCGACTCGGTGCCGATCGTCGTGATCTGCGGCCAGGTGCCGACCGGCGCGATCGGCACGGACGCGTTCCAGGAGGCGCCGGTCAGCGCCGTCATGGGCTCGGTCGCGAAGCACGTGTTCCTGGTCACCGACCCGGAGCGGCTCGAGGCCACCGTGCGCACCGCGTTCGAGATCGCGCGCACGGGGCGGCCGGGGCCGGTCGTCGTCGACGTGCCGAAAGACGTGCAGAACTGGCAGGGCCCGTTCCGCGGCGAGGGCCTGCTGCCGATCCCGGGCTACCGCCACCGCCTCGGCGAGGTCGAGCACAACGTGCTCGGCGAGGACCAGTGCCGCGAGTTCTTCGACATGCTGGGCGAGAGCAGGCGGCCGCTGATCTACGCGGGCGGCGGCGTCATCAGCGGCAACGCGGCAGAGGCGCTGCGCGAGCTCGCGAAGGAATTCGGGATTCCCGTCGTCAGCACGCTGATGGGCCTCGGCGGCTTCGACACGACGCATCCGCTGTCGCTGCACATGCTCGGCATGCACGGGCTCGCGAGCGCGAACTATGCGGCCGACGACTGCGACCTGCTGATCACGATCGGCGCGCGCTTCGACGACCGCGTCGCCGGTAACCCCGAGAAGTTCTGCGGTAACGCGAAACGCATTCTGCACTTCGACATCGACCCGTCCGAGATCCACAAGGTCAAGTCCGCCGACTGGTACCACGTCGGCCGGCTGCCGGAAGCGCTGCGGGCGCTGACGGCGTGGGGCCGCAAGAAGCGCTTCGCCGGCGACTTCGGCCGCTGGCACGAGGAGGTCGCGGAGCTGAAGGCGCGTTACGGGCTGAACTACGACCGCAACAGCGAGCTGATCCAGCCGAACTACGTGATCGAGACGATCAACCGGATCACGAAGGGCGAGGCCGTGATCTCGACCGGTGTCGGTCAGCATCAGATGTGGGCGGCGCAGTATTTCGATTTCCGCGAGCCGCGCCTGTGGCTGACGTCCGGCAGCATGGGCACGATGGGCTTCGGCCTGCCGGCCGCGATCGGCGCGCAGTTCGCGCGGCCCGACAAGCTCGTCATCGACGTCGACGGCGACGCGAGCATCCGCATGAACCTCGGCGAGCTCGAGACCGTGTCGACGTACGGGCTGCCGATCAAGGTCGTCGTGCTGAACAACTTCGGCGACGGCATGGTCATGCAGTGGCAGCGGCTGTTCTTCAAGGGCCGGCTGTCCGCGAGCGACAAGTCGCTGCGCAAGAAGGACTTCGTCAAGGCGGCGCAGGCCGACGGCTTCGAGTACGCGAAGCGCCTCGATCACAAGGCCGACGTGCCGCGGGTGATCGAGGAGTTCCTCGCTTTCGACGGCCCCGCGTTCCTCGAGGTCATCATCGATCCCGAGGCGGGCGTCTATCCGATGGTCGGTCCGGGACTCTCGTATCGCGAGATGGTGACCGGGGACTTCATCCCGAACCGCTACGACGGCGGGGAATCGGCAGCCGAGCCCGACGCGTCGGAGATGTTCTAGCGCCGCCTGCCTCGTCCGGCGCCGCGGTGCCGCCTTCCTGCACTTCGTCTTCGCTGCCCTTCCTGCCGTCCTTCGCGACGGCATTGATCCACGGCTCGAGACGCCGCCGCGCCTTCAGCGCCGTGGACGCGACGCGGCGGAGCCTGCGCGCGTGGCGCAGCTCCTCTTCCATCAGCTCGACGCCGAGCCGCCCGCGCGCGCCCGCCTCGAGCAGTTGCCCCTTCAGCGACTGATATGCCGTCTCCACGCGCTCGCCGAGATCCTCCCGCTCCTCCTCGCTGTCCGCGCCCTCCTCGGTCAGGCTCGCGAGCACCGCGCCGATCAGCTCGCGCCAGTCCCCGCCGGGGCCCGCCGGCGCCGCCGCGCCGCCGAGCGCCTCCGCGCGCAGCGGCGGACCGAGCTCCGCGGACACGGCCGCGATCTCGTCGAGGTGCTGGCTCGCGCGGATCAGATCGGGCAGCGGCGCGACGACGTCGGCGGGCAGCGGCACGGCTGTCAGCTTCCCGACGAAGGCCCGCACGGCCCGTCCGAGCCGCGCGAGCCCTTCCTGGCGCTGCCGCGCGCCGGGCTCCGCCGCGACGCCGCGGATCCGGTCGGCGGCGAGCGCGCAGGTGATGCGCGTCATGCGCTCGAGCTCGAGCACCAGGGCGCGCAGCGCCAGCGCCGGCACGCCGGCCAGCGTCGAGTCGAGATGCTCCGGCCGGCCGATCTCCTCGTCCGCCGAGACGAAGCGCCGCGACAGCGCCCGCAGCAGCCGCGGCGCGGCGGGCCACATCAGCAGCACGCCGAGCACGTTGAACAGCGTGTGGAACGCGGCGAGCGAAGCGACGGTGCCCGCCTCGCCGCCGGCGAACGCGACGAGCCGGCCGCCGGCCGCGAGCAGCCACGGCAGCAGCGCCAGCGCGACGGCGCCGGTCAGCAGGTTGAACGCGATGTGGGCCGTCGCGACGCGCTTCGCGGGCGGCGTCGCGCCGAGGGACGCGAACAGCGCCGTCGACGTGGTGCCGATGTTCGTGCCGATCACGGCGGCCGCGGCGAGCTCGAGCGGCAGCGCGCCGCCGGCGCTCGCGGTCAGCGTGATCGCGATCGCGGCGCTCGAGGACTGCGTCAGCAGCGTCAGCAGCGTGCCGAGGCCGACGAACGCCCCCGGGCCGAGCGAGCCGAGCGGCCATTCGCCGATGCGCGGCGCGAGGCCGGCGAACGCATCCGCGAGGACGCCGACCCCGAGGAAGAAGGCGCCGAACCCGGCCACGGCCTCGCCGAAGCCGACGCGCCGCGAGCTCGAGCCCCCCGCGAGCCGCAGCAGCATCCCGGCGCCGAGCAGCGGCAGCGCGAGCCTGGCGACGTCGAGCTTGACGCCGACGAGCGCGACGAGCCAGCCCGTCATCGTCGTGCCGACGTTCGCGCCGAACACGACCCAGACGGCCTGCGCCAGCGTCAGGAGCCCGGCGTTGACGAAACCCACGGTCGCAACCGTCGCGGCGCTCGACGATTGCACGATCGCCGTGATCAGCGCGCCCGCCAGCACGGCGCGCAGGTTCGTCCGCGTCCAGGTCTCGAGCACGGTCTTCAGCGCGTTGCCTGCCGCGAGCTTCAGCCCGTCGGTCATCATCCGCATGCCGAGCAGGAAGAGCCCGATGCCGCCGAGCAGCGAAGCTGCGGTCGCGGCCGCGGAGCCGCTCAAGCGCGCGCCTCGGACAGCACTTTTCGGACGGCGCCGATCAACGTGTCGAGGTCGCGCTCGCCGATCACGAACGGCGGCATCAGGTAGACGACGTTGCCGAAGGGCCTGACCCAGACGCCTTCCTCGACGAAGCGCGCCCGCAGGGCGTCGACGTCGCGGCCGGGCTCGATCTCGACCACGCCGATCGCCCCCTTGACGCGGACGTCGCGCACGCCGGCCATGCCGCGGCAGCCCGCGAGCCCCTCGGCCAGCTGCCGCTCGATCGCCGCGACCTGCGCAAGGCGCGGCTCGGACTCGAACAGGTCGAGCGACGCGTGCGCGGCCGCGCACGCGAGCGCATTGCCGGCATAGGTC
>JAFGNC010000574.1 GCA_016927175.1 Gammaproteobacteria bacterium
CGCGCGCTCGAGCACGTCGCCGGCTACGGCTGCTTCAACGACGGCAGCGTACGCGACTTCCAGCGGCACGGCCCGCAATGGACGCCCGGCAAGAACTTCCACCGCAGCGGCGCCTTCGGGCCGTGGATCGTCACGGCCGACGAGCAGGGCGACCCGCGAGCTTTTCACCTCGCGACGCGCCTCAACGGCGACGTGGTGCAGGAGGAGAGCGTCGCGGCGCTGTGCTTCGACGTGCCCGCCCTGATCGAGTACTGCTCGACGTTCACGCAGCTCGAGCCGGGAGACGTCATCGTGACCGGCACGCCGGGCGGCGTCGGCGCCGGCAGGAAGCCGCCGCTGTGGATGAAAGGCGGCGACGTCGTCGAGGTCGAAATCAGCGGCGTAGGTGTGCTGCGCAACACGGTCGTCGATGAGCCGACGGACTGACGCGATCGTCGCAGGCTCCGCGCTGCTCGGCGTCCTGCTGCTGGCCGCTGCGCCGCCGCCCGCGTCGGCCGACGACGTGCCCGATCAGTCGTGGCTCGACCGCGAGCAGCTCGCGGCCGGAGAGATCCAGGTGCAGGCCAGCCGTGAAGGCGGCGCGATCACGGTCGAGACCGCCGCGCTGATCGACGCGTCGGCCGAAGCCATCTGGGACGTGCTGACCGCTTGCGAGATCGCGCCGGAATACGTGCCGAACGTGGTCGACTGCGAGCTGATCGAGACACTCGACGACGGACGCGCCGAGCTGTTCGTCCAGACGATCAAACCGGCATTCTTCATCCCCCGCTTCGAGCACGTGTTCCGCCTCGACTATCACCCTTACGAGCGCATCGACGTGCAGGAGGTCAGCGGACCGATCGAGCGCATGCGCGGGAGCTGGTGGTTCCTGCCGCAGCCCGACGGCGAAGTGCTGCTGCTCCACTCGCTCGAGGTCGACCCCGGATTCCCGGTGCCCCGCTTCGTGCTGCGCGCGACCATGCGCCGCGACCTCGTCAACATCATGGAGGCCGTGCGGGAGCTGGCGGAGACGGGCTCGCTGCAGTAGGTCCGCCGCCGCCGAGCCCGGCGGCCCGCAGGGCAGATGCGCCCCGCTGTGATCCGATTCACTCCCCGCCGGGCGGCGGTTTGTTACCGTTTCCGGAAGTGAACACGGCAACCCCCAGCTTGCCGCGCATCCTGATCCTCGAGTCCGATCGCAAGACCTGCACGATGGTGCGGGAGTACGCGCTGAAGGGGTTCAGGGGCGCTTCCGTGCAGACCACGAGCGCTGCGCTGGCTGACTTCGCCCGCGACCCCGCCAAGCTGAAAGGGTTCGACGTCGTGCTGGCGGGTTGCGACTTCTCCGCGGACGGCAGCGCGGCCGAGCCGGTGCTGCGGGCGCTGCGCGCGATCAGCGCAGCGCCGGGCAACCCGCCCGTGATCCTGCTGACCGAGGCCGGCAGCGAGTACACCGCGATCCAGGCCGCGAGGGCCGGCGCATTCGACTGCATACCGCGGCACCTGCTCGGCCGCGAGAAGCTGCTCGGCTCGGTCGCCGAGGCGCTGGCCGGTGCCGGCGGCGGGGGCGAGCTCGCGCACCGGGCCGGCTTCTTCGGCTATACGATCGGGCAGCGCCTGGCGCGCCGCGACAACGTATCGGTCCACGTCGCCTACAGCGCCGAGCGCAGCGAGCACGTCGTGCTCAAGGTCCTGCACAGGGGCCGCGGCTCGCTCGCCCGCGACGAGAACTTCGGCCGCTTCGTCGAGGAGTTCACGCTGCTGTACGACATCGAGGATCCGGCGGTCGCCGACATCTACGATTTCCGCGTCACGCGCGAGTACTGCTACATCGTCATGGAGTACTTCTCGCGCGGCCACCTCGGCGGGCGTCTCGGCAAGCCGCTCGACGTCGACGACGCGCTGCGCACCGCCGCCAGGATCGCCGTCGCGCTGTCGATCGTCCACGCCGCCGGCGTCGTGCACCGGGACCTGAAGCCCGCCAACGTCATGCTGCGCGACGACGGCTCGCTCGCGCTGATCGACTTCGGCATCGCGCAGTCGGCCGCGGTGACCGGTTCTCTCGACAGCTCGCGCTCGGTGATCACCGGCACGCCGTACTACATGAGCCCCGAGCAGGCGCGAGGCGACCCGACGGACGAGCGGACGGACCTGTACGCGCTCGGAATCATCCTGTTCCAGATGCTGACAGGCGAGAAACCGTTCGTGGCGGAGTCCGCCCAGGCGATCCTCGAGCAGCACTGCAACGCGCCGATCCCGAAGCTGCCTGCCCCGCTCGAGCACCTGCAGCCCCTGCTTGACATAATGCTGGCGAAGGACGCGCGACACAGGATTTCGAGCGCGCGGGAGCTGACCGAGGCCATCGACGAGGCCCGCGCGTTCAGCCGCGAGCGCGAGTATCGGCTCGCCTGAGACTAGCCGCCTTCGTGGCCGGAAGCCGCCGCGGGCTCGGGCGAGAAGCCGAAGTCGTGGAGCTTCCGGTCGGCCAGGTGCGACGGCGTCACGTTCTGCAGGCTGCGGAACAGCCGGTCGGTACGGCCGGGGTCTTCCCTCTCCCAGTCCGCCAGCATCTTCTTGATCCTGACGCGCTGCAGATTCAGCTGCGAGCCGCACAGGTTGCACGGAATGATCGGAAACGCGCGCCCGCGCGCGTAACGCGCAATGTCCCTTTCCGCGCAGTACGCGAGCGGCCGGATCACGACGTGCCTGCCGTCGTCGCTCAGCAGCTTCGGCGGCATCGCCTTCAGGCGCGCGCCGTGGAACATGTTCAGGAACAGCGTCTCGACGATGTCGTCGCGGTGGTGCCCCAGCGCGATCTTGGTCGCGCCGAGCTCGTCGGCGACGCGGTACAGGATGCCGCGGCGCAGACGCGAGCACAGCCCGCACATCGTCCTGCCGGACTCGATCACGCGCGTGACGACGGAGTAGGTGTCCTCCTCGACGATGCGGTGCTCGACGCCGAGCTCGCGCAGGTAGGCCGGCAGCACTTCCGGCGGAAAGCCGGGCTGCTTCTGGTCCAGGTTCACGGCGACGAGGTCGAAGCGCACCGGCGCGCGGCGTTGCAGGCTGAGCAGCATGTCGAGCAGCGTGTACGAGTCCTTGCCGCCCGACAGGCAGACCATGACGCGGTCGCCGTCCTCGATCATCCGGTAATCGACGATCGCGCGGCCGACCTGGCCCCGCAGCCCGGCCTGAAGCTTGTTCCAGCGGCCGGACGGCCGCCCTTCCCTTTCGGGGCGCCGCCTCGGGGGCGGCGAGAATTCGGGCAGTGCAGACAACGTCGTTCTTCTCGCGCTCCGGCCGCCGCCGCGGGCGGACGCCCCGGCGGCGCCCGCGCGCAGCGGAGCCCGCTTTACATCAGGGTCTTCAGGTCCTCGAGGACCTGCTGCGTGTGAGTCTCGGGATCCACCTGCTCGTAGTGCTTCGCGATTTTGCCGCTCGGGTCGATCACGAAGGTCTGCCGGCTCGCGACGGGCATGTCGCGGAAGCTCGTCAGCACACCGTACTCGGTCGCCACCTGCTGTTGCGCGTCGGACAGCAGCGGGAACGGGAGGTGGTACTTCTCCGCGAACTCCTTCTGCGAGCTGACGTCGTCCAGGCTGACTCCGACGATGGCGGCGCCCATGTCCTCGAACGCGAAGATATTGTCACGGAACTCGCAGGCTTCGGTCGTGCAGCCGGGCGTGTCCGCCTTCGGGTAGAAGTACAGCACCAGCCACTGGCCGGCGAAGTCCTCGAGCGAGTGCCACTGATTGTTCTGGTCCTGAAGCCGGAATTCCGGCGCGTTCTCCCCTTCTTTGGGCGCGGCGACCGCGAGCGTGATCAACGTGCTCGCCGTCAGCGCCAGCAAAGAATTCAACACGGTCTTCATGGCGTGGGTCCTCATCGCTGGGTGGAAACGGACCGCCCCATCATAACGGATCCAGGGGGCCGGAGCAGCGCGGAGCGGGGGCTGCGCGGCGGGCGCCGGGTATGCGCGACCCGGCGGCCCGGCCGGCCGCCGGCCTCGCCGGCTCGACATAAGCTCGCCCGCAACGGCCCGCGGCGCGGGCGCTTCGCGTCTCTGTGAAGCCTATCACTGCATCAGGCGATGCCTTTGCATAGGGTGGACCATCTCTCGATTACGTAAACCGTGCCACCATGAAGCGAACAGCGGTCGCCGTAGTCCTGGCAGTCGCCGCGCTGGCAATGCTGACGTCGTTGGTGTTGCAGTCGCGGTCCCTGCCGCTGGACGTGCACCTGGCGCAGAACACGATCGCCACCGAGCTCGGACGCGTCACCGAGGACTACCGGACGCTCGTCGCGACGCTCGAGTCCGAATGGGCCGCGACTCAGGCGCCGGGCGAAGGCGCCCGCGCGCTCGGCATCCGCATCGCCGGCAGCCCGGCGCAGCTGAAGCCGATGATCGACCAGATCCCGGGCAACGCCGGGGAGCGCGAGCGCCTCGACGGCATTTTCGGCACCTTCTCGCTGCGCGTCGAGGAAATCGGCGACCTGACGGAGCAGCTGTTCGAGAAGCAGACGGCTTACGTCGAGAACGTCGACTTCGTCCGCGACGAAGGGCCGAGAGTCATTCAGCAGATGCGTGATCTGCGTCTCGACGAGGCCGCGGCGAACGCTTTTCAGCTCGTCGTCGGCACGCTCGACTTCGCGACGCCCCGGGCGACGGTGCAGGAGTTCGAGCTGCGGCGGCTGCTGACCGGCCTGCAGCAGGACGAGCGCGTCGACGCGAACATGCCGCGCGAGGTCGAGCGCCTCGGCACGGCCATCATGGCGATCGTCCAGGCCAAGGGCGAGGTCGAGCAACTGCTGCAGCAGATCGCCGACACGCCGCTGCCGCAGCAGGCGAGCCGCCTGACCTTCGCGGCGCAGAACGTCTACCAGGGCGCCGTCGCGAGCGGCGAGCAGGCGCGCTTCATGCTGTCGATCTACTCGGTCGCGCTGCTGCTCGCGGTGGGCCTGGTGGCCTTCCGCCTGCAGAGCAGCTACCGCCAGATCAACAGGGCCAACGCCGAGCTCGCGCAACTGAACGAGTCGCTCGAGCAGCGGGTCGCGGACCGCACGGACGAGCTCGCCGGCACGCTGAAGGAGCTGAAGGAGTCGCAGGTGCAGCTCGTGCAGGCGGAGAAGATGTCTTCGCTCGGCCAGCTCGTCGCGGGCATCAGTCACGAGATCAACACGCCGCTGCTGTACCTCGCGAACAACGCGGTGCTGATCCAGGAACGCCTTCACGTGCTGCAGAAGTTCATCGGCTGCTGCTCGAGGGCCTTTGCGGTCGACGCGAAGGACTTCAAGGACCGAGCCGAGTTTCAGCAGCGCTTCGTCGTCGCCCTGAAGGAGGTCAAGGGCATGCTCGCCCGCGAGGACCTCGAGGCGAGCGTGCAGGAGGCGCACGACCTGACTCAGGACAGCATCGAGGGTCTCGAGGACCTGACCGAGATGGCACAGAGCCTGAAGGACTTCAGCCGGCTCGACCGCGCGCCGGTCGCGAGCTTCGACGTCAACGGCGGGCTCGACAAGACGCTGATCATCGCGAGGAACATCATCAAGCACAAAGCGGAGGTCCGGAAGTTCTACGGCGAGCTGCCCGAGATCCAGTGCTCGCCGTCGCAGGTCAACCAGGTCTTCCTGAACCTGATCACGAACGCCGCACAGGCGATCCAGGACCAGGGCGAGATCGTGATCACGACGAAGCGCCGCGGCGACGACCACGTCGCGATCAGCATCGCGGATACCGGCTGCGGCATCCCGCCCGAGATCATGGACAAGATCCGCGACCCGTTCTTCACGACGAAGGAAGTCGGCAGCGGAACAGGGCTCGGGCTGTCGATCGTGGACGAGATCATCCGCAGCCACGACGGTCAGCTCGAAATCGAATCCGAACCCGGCCGAGGCTCCGTGTTCACCGTGATCCTGCCGGTCAAGAGGACGGATACGACGAGCAGCGACGACGAGCTGCTCGCGGATCTCGCGGCTCTCGACGAGCAGGACGCCGAGGAACGGGGCGCGGCCGAAGCGCAAGCGCTCGCAGAGGCGGTATGACGAACATGGAAACACAAGCACACGTAGAGCACGCCCGGCCGCGCCTGCTGTTCGTCGACGACGAGCAACGGGTGCTGAATTCCATGCGGATCATGTTCCGGCGCGAGTTCGATCTTTTCCTGGCCTCACACGGGGCCGAGGCCCTGAACATCGTCAAGGACGAGGACATCGACGTCATCATCGCGGACCACCGCATGCCGCAGATGACGGGCGTCGAGGTGCTGACGAAGGTTCGCAAGCTCTCGCCGCGAACGGTCCGCATCCTGCTGACCGGCTATGCCGATCTCGACGCGGTCGAAGGCTCGATCAACGACGGCGAGGTGTTCCGTTTCCTGACGAAGCCGTGCGCGCCGAAGCAGCTGCGCGACACCGTCGAGCTCGCGGCCAGGCTCGCGCGGGAGACGCCCGGCATGCCGCCGGAGGACGAGCACGAGCTCGACGACTCCGAAGCGCTCGAGATCATCCTCGACGGCGACCGCGCCTTCGAGGTCGGCGGCAATTCCGCGTCGAACGCACCGCAGCG
>JAFGNC010000116.1 GCA_016927175.1 Gammaproteobacteria bacterium
GAGCTGTTGCGCAACGTGTCGCGCTTTCAATCTTTCGGCCTGCGCTGCCTCGTCGGCCATTCGAGGAAGTCGTTCATGCGCGGGTTCACGGCCGAGAACATCGCCGATCGGGACCTGTTTACGATCGGAGCGTCGCTGAACCTCTGCACGCAGGGGGTCGACGTGATCCGGGTTCACGACGTGCCCGCGCACGTCAAGGCCTACCGGGGCTGGGCCCATCTGCTGTAGGCGGGGCGCCGACGGACGGCGGCGCCGGACACGGCGATGTGTTCGGCGTGAGGCCCGTGCCGGCGTCACGCAGGCGCCGGCGCAACGCGGGCGCCGGGGCGATGCGGTGCCGGCGTCACGCAGGCGCCGGCGCGACGCGGGCGCCGGGGCGGCGCCGGATCATGGCAGCCATCAGCCGGCCTCGCGCGCGCGGTCGCCGAGGACGGCGAGCATCGCCTCCGCTTTCGTCAGGCTCTCCTGATACTCGGACTCGACCTCCGAGTCGGCTACGACGCCGCCGCCCGCCCATGCATAGATGCGCTCGCCGTGCTGCACGAGCGTTCGTATCGCGATGTTCGTGTCCATGTTGCCGTCGAAGCCGACGTAGCCGATCGCGCCGCAGTACACGCCTCGCCGCTGCGGCTCCAGCGCCTCGATGATTTCCATCGCCCGCAGCTTCGGCGCGCCGGTAATCGAGCCGCCGGGGAATGCCCCCCGGAACAGGTCGAGCGCGTGCCGCCCGGCCGCCAGCCGCCCTTCGACCGTGCTGACGAGGTGGTGCACGTTGGCGAAGCTCTCGACGTCGAACAGCTTCGTCGCGCGGATCGAGCCCGCCGCACAGTGCTTGCCGAGGTCGTTGCGGAGCAGGTCGACGATCATGACGTTCTCGGCCCGGTCCTTCGCGCTCGAGCGCAGCTCCTCCGCGAGCGCCGCGTCCTCGGCCGGATCACTCGAGCGCCGTCGCGTGCCTTTGATCGGCTTCGTCTCGACATGACCGTCCCGAACGCGCAGAAACCGCTCCGGCGAGGAGCTGAGCACGCTGCAATCAGGCAGACTCAGGTACGCCGCGAACGGCGCGGGGTTCAGCCACCGGAGCTTCATATAGGCGTACCACGGGTCGCCGCGGACGCCGGCGTCGAAGCGCTGCGTCAGATTGACCTGATAGCAGTCGCCCGCGCGGATATGACTCTTGACGCGGTCGAATGCGGCGGCGTAGCCGGCGCGATCGAAGCTGGACCTGACGGCCGACACGACCTCGAACGGCGCGCGGGACAAGGCGTCGGTCGGCTGCACCGCGTCGAGCAGCCGGTCCCAGTCGGCGAACGTGCGCCGGTCGCGACCCTCACCGACGAGCCAGGAGCGCCGCTGCTCGTGATCCACGATGACGGCCCAGTCGTACAGCCCCACGGCCATGTCCGGCACGTCTATGTCGGCGGCTGCGATGCTCGGCAGACGCTCGAACCGCCGCCCGAGATCGTATGCAAAGTAGCCGATCGCGCCGCCGCGGAACGGCAGCCCGTGATCGGCATCGACATCGGCCGGCTCGCCGAGGCACTCCTTCAGCAGCTCCAGCGGATCGCGCTCGCTGCGCCGGACCGCGCCGGCGGCGCGGATGTCGGTAACCGCGCCGCGCGTCGTCAGCGTCATATACGGCTCGGCCGCGAGAATATCGTAACGTCCGGCACGGCACCCGCCGCGGTCGATGCGCCCGCTGTCGAGGAAAGCGCACCAGGGCCGGCCCAGCAGGGACTGGAACCGGCGCGCGGAATCCGCGACGTACTCGATCTCGGTAGTGCGTGACAAAGGAGCTCCGAGCGCGGAAGCGGCTATGAAACGCGATCCGGGCGGGAGTATATGTTGAAGCGGTCCTTCTTCAGGAAGCCGATCAGCGTCATGCCGAACTCCTCCGCCAGCTCGACGGCCAGGGAGGACGGCGCGCCGACGGCCGCGACGAGCGGGCAGCCGGCCATCATCGCCTTCTGCATCAGCTCGAAGCTGGCGCGGCCGCTGACGACGATGCCGAAGCGGGAAAGCGGCAGCTTATCCGCCATCAGACGGTTGCCGATCAGCTTGTCCAGGGCGTTGTGCCGCCCGACGTCCTCCCGTACGAGCACGATGCGCCCGTTCGGATCGAACAGGCCGGACGCGTGCAGCCCGCCGGTCCGGTCGAACACGTCCTGCTGCGAGCGCAGCGCGTCCGGCAGGCCGCCGAGCGCGTCGCGGCTGAAAACTCCATCGACCGAATGCAGGTCGTACCGGCCCTGCACGGCGACGGCCTCGAGCGAGGACTTGCCGCAGACGCCGCAGCTCGACGACGTGTAGAAATGCCGCTCCAGCCGGTCGAGGTCGACGTCGACCGAGGGCGCGAGCTCCACCTTGACGACGTTGACGAGCCCGTTCGCCGCGGGCGGACCGCAGGGGCCGACCGAGTCGACGTCGCCGCTCCCGCGGATGATCCCCTCCGTGTACAGGAAACCGACGGCGAGCTCGAGATCCTTGCCCGGCGTGCGCATCGTAACGGAGATGCTGCTCTCCCGGCGCTCGCCTCCCGGAGCCGTATAGGCGAGACGGATCTCGAGCGGCTCCTCGGTCGCGACGGCGTCCTCGATCGAATCGGCCGACGCCGCAAAGGATGCCGTGCCTGCCCCGACCCGGCGGATTCGGAACTGCCGCACGCTCTGGCGCCGCAGCGCTTCGTCTAGCTCGACCACGCCGCAGGCGCCTCGTCGATCTGGCGGAACATCGGTGTCGGCGGACGCCGCGGCGCCGTCCCGCGCAGCTCCGCGATGTCGTAGCAGCTCTCCACGTGCCTACCGAACACCCTTCCCCCACGCTTTCCGCCGCGCGCGGCGGCACGGACCAGCGTCGCCGGTCAGGCGACGTTCTGCTGCTCTTCGGCCAGGCGGGCGACTGCCCGGGAGGCGAGGTCGGAAAGCTCGGCATCGCCGCTCCGGTAGTGCTCGACGATCAGCTGCAGCATCGACGGGCTCCAGAATCGGCGCAGGTGGTCCGCGGTGGCGTAGACCACCTGCTCCTTGTTCGGGCCGTAGTCGAGGTTCGCCGCGATCTGGTTCGCCATTCGAACCAGTTTCCTGACGTCCATGCGCGGCGCCCCTCAGCCGAGCTCTTCGGCGCCGGCTCGTGCCTGGCGCAGAAACTCGAGCTGCTCCTCCGTGAAGGTCTCGAAGTTCTGCTGCCATTCCGACAGCTTCGTGACCTTGTGCGCCTGCACCGCCGTAACCTTGTACTCGGGGCAGTTCGTGGCCCAGTCCGAGTTGTCCGTCGTCACGACGTTCGCGCCGGACTCCGGGTGATGGAAAGTCGTGTAGACGACGCCCGGCATCACGCGCTCGGTGATCACCGCGCGCAGCACCGTCTCGCCGGCACGGCTCTTCAGGCCGACCCAGTCGCCGGTCTGGATGCCGCGCTGCTCCGCGTCGTGCGGATGGATCTCGAGCACGTCCTCGTCGTGCCAGCTGACGTTCGCCGTGCGCCGCGTCTGCGCGCCGACGTTGTACTGGCTCAGGATCCGTCCCGTCGTCAGCAGCAGCGGATACATCGGCGTCGTGCGCTCGTCCGTCGGCACGTAAGGCGTCACGCGGAACAGGCCCTTGCCGCGCACGAACTCGTCGATGTGCATCGTGGGCGTGCCCTCGACAGCATGGTCGTTGCACGGCCATTGAATGCTGCCGAGCTTGTCGAGCTTCTCGTAGCTGACTCCGGTGAACGTCGGCGTCAGCCGAGCGATCTCGTCCATGATCTCGCGCGGATGGCTGTAGCTCATCGGGTAGCCGAGCGCATTCGACAGCAGCTGCGTGACTTCCCAGTCCTCGTACCCCGCCAGCGGCTCCATGACCTTGCGCACCGGCGAGATGCGGCGCTCGGCGTTCGTGAACGTGCCGTTCTTCTCGAGAAAGGACGAGCCCGGCAGGAACACATGCGCGAACTTCGCAGTCTCGTTCAGGAACAGGTCCTGCACGACCATGCACTCGAGCGACGACAGCGCGGCCGTGACGTGGTGCGTATCGGGATCTGACTGCGCGACGTCCTCGCCCTGCACGTACAGGCCCTTGAACTCACCGGCGACCGCCGCATCGAACATGTTCGGGATGCGGAAGCCGGGCTCGGGCTGCACGGTGACACCCCATTCCTGGTCGAACAGCGCCCGGACGGCCGGATCCGACACGTGGCGGTAGCCCGGCAGCTCGTGCGGGAACGAGCCCATGTCGCACGAGCCCTGCACGTTGTTCTGGCCGCGCAGCGGGTTCACGCCGACCCCTTCGCGCCCGAGATTGCCTGTCGCCATCGCGAGGTTGGCTATGCCCATGACCATCGTCGAGCCCTGCGCGTGCTCGGAGACGCCGAGCCCGTAATAGATCGCACCGTTCGGCGCCGACGCATACAACCGCGCGGCACCTCGCACGTTCTCGGCCGGCACGCCGGTCTCGGCCTCGACCGCCTCGGGTGCGTTCTTCGGGTCGAGAATGAATTCCCGCCAGTCCTGGTAGGCTTCGGTGTCGCAGCGCTGCTCGATGAACTCCTTGTCCTCGAGCCCCTCGGAAAGCACGACGTGCGCGAGGGCGTTGATGATCGCAACGTTTGTGCCGGGCTTCAGCGCGAGGTGATAGTCGGCCTCGATGTGCGGCGAGCGCACGAGGTCGGTCGCCCGCGGATCCACGACGATCAGCTTCGCGCCCTCACGCAGCCGCTGCTTCATCTGCGACGCGAATACCGGGTGCGCGTCGGGCGGGTTCGCGCCGATGACCATGATCACGTCGGCTTTCATGACCGAGTCGAAGGCCTGCGTCCCGGCCGACTCGCCGAGCGTCGCCTTCAGGCCATAGCCGGTAGGGGAATGGCAGACCCGCGCGCAGGTATCGACGTTGTTGTTGCCGAAAGCCGCGCGGACCAGCTTCTGCACGAGGTAAGTCTCCTCGTTCGTGCAGCGCGACGACGTGATGCCGCCGACGGCCCCCTTGCCGTACTTCTCCTGAATGCTCTTGAACTTGGCGGCCGTGAAGCTGATCGCTTCCTCCCACGAGACCTCGCGCCACGGCTCGTGGATCGTCTCGCGGATCATCGGCTTGGTGATGCGCTCCTTGTGGGTCGCGTAGCCGAAAGCGAAGCGGCCCTTGACGCACGAATGCCCGTGGTTCGCGTGGCCGTCCTTGTTCGGGATCATCTTGACGACTTCCGAGCCCTTCATCTCGGCGCGGAACGAGCAGCCTACGCCGCAGTACGCGCAGGTCGTCACGACGTAGTGCTCGGGCTGCCCCATCTCGATCAGGGAGTTCTCCGTCAGCGTCGCGGTCGGGCACGCCTGCACGCAGGCGCCGCAGGACACGCACTCGGAGTCGAGGAACGGCTGGTCCTGGCTCGCCGCCACCTTCGACGCGAAGCCGCGGCCGTCGATCGTCAGCGCGAACGTGCCCTGCACCTCGTCACAGGCGCGCACGCACCGCGAGCAGACGATGCACTTGGTCGGATCGAACGTGAAATAAGGGTTGCTGGTGTCTTTCTCGGCGTCGAAATGATTCGCGCCCTCGTAGCCGTAGCGCACCTCCCGCAGGCCGACCGCGCCGGCCATGTCCTGCAGCTCGCAGTCGCCGTTGGTCGGGCAAGTCAGGCAGTCGAGCGGGTGATCGGAGATGTAAAGCTCCATGACGTTGCGGCGCACGTCCGCCAGACGCTTGTTCTGCGTCTGCACGTGCATGCCCTCGCGTACCTCGGTGGTGCAGGACGCCGGCATGCCCTTGGCGCCCTCTATCTCGACGAGGCAGAGCCGGCACGAGCCGAACGGCTGCTGGCTGTCCGTCGCGCAGAGCTTCGGGATGTTGATGCCGGCTTCGGCCGCCGCGCGGAGCACCGTCGTGCCCTCCGGCACGGAAACCTCTTCGCCGTCGATCGTCAGCGTGACGATGCGCTCCGACTCGCTCGCCGGCGTGCCCATGTCGCGGGCCCGTCGATAAGGTTTGAACGCTGCACTCATGCTAGTTCTCCAATTTCGAGCGACTCCTTGTCGCGCGCTCTCAAGTCGTCGGGATAGTGTTCGAGGATGCTGAGCACCGGGTACGGCGCCATGCCACCGAGCGCGCACAGCGAGCCCGCGACCATCGTATCGCACAACTCCCGCAGCAATTGCAGATTGGCCGCTTCGTCCTCGCCGGCCAGGATCCGGTCAATGACCTCCACGCCGCGGGGGGCGCCGATGCGGCACGGCGTGCACTTGCCGCAGGATTCGATCGCGCAGAACTCCATCGCGAAGCGCGCCTGCTGGCCCATGTCGACCGTGTCGTCGAACACCACGAAGCCGCCGTGCCCGATCATGCCGCCGAAAGCCGCGAAGGCCTCGTAGTCGAGCGGCGAATCGAACTGCGACGGGTGGATGTAGGCGCCGAGCGGCCCGCCGGCCTGGACTGCGCGAATCGGCCTGCCGCTGGCGCTGCCGCCGCCGAAGTCGTACAGCAGCTCGTTCAGCGTGTGGCCGAAACCGATCTCGACCAGCCCGCCGCGCTTGATGTTGCCGGCGAGCTGCACGGTCAGCGTGCCGCGCGAGCGGCCGAGCCCGAGGTCCTTGTAGTGCTCCGCTCCCTTGTCCAGGATGATCGGCACGCTCGCGAGCGAAATCACGTTGTTGACGATCGTCGGCATGCCGAACAGCCCCTTCACGGCCGGCAGGGGCGGACGGTATCGCACCATGCCGCGCTTGCCTTCGAGGCTCTCGAGCAGCGACGTCTCCTCGCCGCAGATGTAGGCTCCGGCCGCCTCCCGGACCTCGAGCCGGAACGCGCGGTCGCCGCCCATGACGCGGTCGCCGAGGTAGCCGGCAGCCTCGGCACGCTCGATCGCCTGGCGCATCGTTCGGATCGCCTGCGGGTACTCGGCGCGAATATAGATGTAGCCCTGAGTCGCACCGACCGCGAGGCCCGCGATCGTCATGCCCTCGATCAGCACGTACGGATCGCTTTCCATGATCATGCGGTCGGCGAACGTGCCCGAGTCGCCCTCGTCCGCGTTGCAGACGACGTATTTCTGCTCCGCGGGCGCGCCGAGCACGGTCTTCCACTTGATGCCGGTCGGGAACGCCGCGCCGCCGCGGCCGCGCAGGCCGGAATCGGTGAC
>JAFGNC010000575.1 GCA_016927175.1 Gammaproteobacteria bacterium
AAGGATCCGAACGTGCGGCGCCTCGAGGCGGAGTTGTCCGACAAGCTCGGGGCCGCGGTGCAGATCGACCACGGCCGCGGCGGCGGCCGTATCGTGATCAAGTATCACAGCCTCGACGAGCTCGACGGCATCGTGGAGCACATCCACTGACGAGCGCGCGCGGTTGCGGATGCGTGCCGGAGCCATGTTGAATAGCCGGTAGCGACTCCTTACAATGCCGCGGCTGGATGGGGCCGCGATGCTGTCGCGGCTTTTCTGCCGATTGGCCACCCCCTAGCGCAATCAAGAGGCCCGGTGCTTACCGACGACAGGCGCGTCGTGCTGCTGACACTGCTTGCGCAGACCGGTGTGAGCCTCGGACTGGCAGGGCTTCTCGCCCTGCTGCAAGGCAGCGTAGCCGCGGTGTCGGTGCTGCTCGGCGGGCTGGTCGCAGTGATCCCGAACGGGTTTCTGGCCGCGAGGCTGTTGAAGCCTCGCGCCGACGACAGTGCCCGGGCCATCATGCGCTCGGCCTGGATCGGCGAGATCGGGAAATTACTTCTGACGGCATTGCTGTTCGGGGTGATTTTTGCGGTGATGAGACCGATAGCGGCGCCGGCGGTGTTCGGCGGTTTCATCGCCGCGCAGCTGGTGATTTTCGGGGCCCTGCTCCTCGGCCGCAGCGGAGGCGGCAGCGGCGGGGCTGGCACAGAGCAAGCGACGAGTAAGAGCTGAAGAATGGACGAATCCGACGCGCTGGAGCACACCGGAGGTCACGAGCAGACGGCCACAGAGTACATCGGCCACCACCTGACCAACCTCCAGGTCTGCCGGGCCGACGGTCAGTGGGTCTGGAACCACTGCGAGGGGTTCTGGACACTTAACGTCGACTCCATGTTCTTCTCCGTGCTGCTCGGAGGCATCTTCATCTGGCTGTTCGGCAAGGTCGCGAAGAGCGCGACGTCCGGAAAGCCCGGCAAGCTGCAGACGGTCATCGAGATGATCGTCGGTTTCGTCGACACCTCCGTCAAAGACGCCTTCCACGGCCACAACAAGCTGATCGCGCCGCTGAGCCTGACGATCTTCGTCTGGGTCTTCCTGATGAACCTGATGGACCTGATCCCGGTCGACTGGCTGCCGATGACGGCCGCCGCGGTCGGTGTCGAGTACCTGAAGGTCGTGCCGACGACGGACGTCAACGTGACGTTCGCGATGTCGCTGTCGGTCTTTGTGCTGGTCATTTACTACTCGATCAAGAACAAGGGCTTCGGCGGCTTCACCCGAGAGCTGACGATGCACCCGATCGCGCCGCCGACGAAGGGAGTCGCCATCGTCGCGGCGCCGCTCATCATCGCCTTCAACTTCATTCTCGAAGGCGTCGCGCTGCTCGCGAAGCCGGTTTCGCTGTCGCTGCGACTTTTCGGCAACATGTACGCGGGCGAGCTGATCTTCATCCTGATCGCGCTGCTCGGGATCTATCAGCTTCCGCTGCATTTCGGCTGGGCCGTGTTCCACATCCTGATCATCACGCTGCAGGCATTCATCTTCATGATGCTGACCATCGTGTATCTGAGCCAGGCGCACGACCACGAGCATTAGCCGGCGTTAGTGCTTATCGAACCTTTTGACCGCAGACAAAAAACTCGACTGGAGACTTAGATGGATATTGTGATCGGCATGACGGCAATCTCGGTTGCGCTTCTTATCGGTTTCGGCGCGCTCGGCGTCGGCGTCGGAATGGGATTGCTCGGCGGACGGTTCCTGGAAGGCGCCGCGCGTCAGCCGGAGCTTGCACCGATGCTGCGCACGCAGATGTTCCTGGTCGTGGCGCTGCTCGACGCGGTGGCGATGATCGGCGTAGGTATCGCGCTGTTCTTCGCGTTCGCCAATCCGTTCATCGGCCAGCTCCAGAACGCCGCGGGCTGAAGGCTCGGACTGATCGCCGCCCCGACGGGCGGGCGCTGACCGCAAAGGCGAGAACGGCAGGAGAGTCCTCGTGGATATCAATCTGACACTGCTGGGCCAGACGATCGCGATGATCTTCTTCGTCTGGTTCACGATGAAGTTCATCTGGCCGCCGATCATGAGCGCGATCGAGGCGCGCCAGGTCGCGATCGCCGACGGGCTGGCCGCCGCGGAAAGGGGCCAGAGCGACCTCGCGCAGGCGAAGACCGAGGCGGAGAAGATCGTGGCGGCGGCCCGGGAGCAGGCGCGCGGCATCGTCGACCAGGCATCGTCGCGTGCCAACGACATCGTCGAGGCCGCGAAGAGCGAAGGCGAGGCCGAGAAGCAGCGCCGGCTCGACAGCGCGCGCTCGGAGATAGAGGTCGAGATCAACCGCGCCCGGGACGAGCTCAGGGCGCAGGTCGCGGCGATCGCGATCGCCGGCGCCGAGCGCGTGCTCGCACGCGAGATCGACGCCAACGCGCACCGGGACCTGCTCGACCGGCTGGCCGCGGACCTTTAGGGGCTGAAAGAGACATCATGGCGGATTTCGGCACGATTGCGAGGCCCTACGCGAGGGCGCTGTTCGACATCGCTACCGAGGCGAACGCGCTCGCCGAGTGGTCGGAGGCGCTCGAGGCAGCGGCCGCGATCGTCTCGGACGACGCCGCGGCGCGGTACCTGTCGAGCCCGAACCTGACGGACGAGCAGAGGGTGGCCTTCATCGAGGGGCTCGCGGCCGACGTGCCGGATGCCGGCCGGCTCGGCTCCGACCAGGGCAGGGCCTTCCTGCGGCTGCTGGCGGAGAACGACCGCCTGGCCGCGCTGCCGGACATCGCCGCGCAGTTCGACGAGCTGAAGTCGCAGGCGGAGAATAAGGTCAAGGTCACGCTCGTCTCGGCGGCGGCCGTCGACCAGGCGGTCGCGGACAAGGTCGCCGAGGCTCTCGAGCGCAAGCTCGGGCGCAAGGTCGAGCTCGAGCTCGAGGTGGACGAGTCGCTGCTCGGCGGCGCGGTCATCCGCGCCGAGGACATGGTTATCGATGGCTCGGTCAGGACGCGCTTGCAGCGTCTGGCCGAGAACCTGGTCGGTTAAGAGGATCAAGACATGGCACTTAAAGCTTCCGAGATCAGCGATCTCATTCGGCAGCGCATCCAGAACTTCGAAGCGAAAGCCGAGGCGCGCGATGTCGGCACGGTGATCGCACTGACCGACGGCATCGTCCGCATTCACGGCCTCGCCGACGTCCAGTACGGCGAGATGATCGAGTTCCCGGGCGGCGCCTTCGGCCTCGCGCTGAACCTCGAGCAGGACTCGGTCGGCGCCGTCGTGCTCGGCGACTACACGCACATCTCCGAGGGCGACACGGTCAAGACGACGGGCCGCATCCTCGAGGTGCCGGTGGGCCCGGGGCTGCTCGGCCGAGTCGTAGACCCGCTCGGCAACCCGATCGACGGCAAGGGCCCGATCGACGCGGCGGGCACGTCGCCGATCGAGAAAGTCGCGCCGGGCGTCATCGAGCGCCAGTCGGTCACCCAGCCCGTGCAGACGGGCCTGAAGTCGATCGACTCGATGGTGCCGATCGGCCGCGGCCAGCGCGAGCTGATCATCGGCGACCGCCAGACCGGCAAGAGCGCGGTCG
>JAFGNC010000576.1 GCA_016927175.1 Gammaproteobacteria bacterium
CCACAACCACAACCACAACCAGCGATAGACTCTCCACCACATTCCGGATCTTGAATTCATGGACGGATTTCTTCCTGCGCCGGCTCGGCGTCTCGCGCGACCGCGACGGATGCCAGCTCGCCGCGCCGCCTCCGGGCGCGCCGATACGGGACGTACCGCCTGATGTCGCGCGCGCTGCTGGTCTGCCATCGCCGCGCCGCCGATGCCGAATGCACGGAGCATCGCATCGCCCGGCTGGCCGAGCGGCTGACGCCGGACAACCTCGTGCCCGCTCTGCCACAGATCGCGCGCCGCGACGGCGTCGTCGCGGCGGTATTCGAGCCGAGCCCGGCGACGGCGGTTCATGAGGTCAGCATCCGCCTCGGCGCGACGACCGGCGCCGGCTCGCTCTGGTGGAAGCCGGGCGCGAAGGCTCCCGACGGCTGTTTCGCGCTGCTGCGCGCCGACGAGGATCGGGTCGAGCTCGTGGCCGACGCCACGGCGTCCCGCACGCTGTGGTACGTGCTGACGGACGACCTGTTCGTCGCTTCGTCCTCGCAGCGGGCGATCGTCGCGCTGCTCGGCAGCTTCGAGCCGAACCACGACGCGGCCGCGTGGATGCTGTCGTCGGCGACGCTCGGCCCGGGCAATGCGTGGGACCTGCGGCTCGCGCCGGTTCCGCCCGGCGGCCGCGTCACGCTCGATCGGCGCAGCTGGCGTCTTCGCGCCGCCGCCGACAGCGCGCCGCTCGCACCGCAGGATCTCGCGCCGGACGAGCATCGGCGGCGCCTCGAGCAGGCGGTCGAGGCGGCGGTGGGCAGCTTCGAGCACGAGCCTGCGATGTGGCTGCTGCCGCTGTCCGGCGGTATCGACAGCCGCGGCCTGCTGCTCGCGCACCTGCGGGCCGGCGTGCCGGCCGACAGGCTCCGGTGCGTGACGTGGGGCCGCCGGGCGGCGCTCGAAGAGCCCGGCACGGACGCCTACGTCGCACGCGCTCTCGCGGAGCGCTTCGGCGTCGAGCACCGCTACTTCGAAACCGACGTCTCGGACGAGGATCGGGACGTGCTGATCGACCGCTTCCTCGTCGCCGGCGAGGGGCGGATCGGCCACATCTCCGGGTACCTCGACGGCTTCGAGCTGTGGCGCCGCTTCCGCGCCGAGGGCGTGCACGGCGTGATCCGCGGCGACCACAGCTTCGGCGGAGCACCCGTGCGCACACCGGAAGCCGTCATGCAGAACGCCGGTCTGCTGACGCTCGAGGATCACTTCCCGGGGGACGCCCGCACGTGGTTCGACCTGCCGCGGCAGACGCTGCCGGCGGAGTTCGCGCGCGGCGCGAGCGAGTCGCTCGACGACTGGCGCGACCGCCTCCGCCAGCAGTTCAGGCTGCCGGCGGTGATGGCCGCCCTGACGGACCTGAAGACGCCCTACGTCGAGGTCGTGAACCCTCTGCTGTGCGAGCCCGTCGCGGAGTGCAACCGGCACCTTCCGGTGGAGCTGCGCACCGGCAAGCGCCTGTGGAAGGAGATCGTCAACGCGTGGGCGCCGGGCGTCACGCCGGCGCGCCGGCCGGCGACGTTGCCGGTGCAGGGCTTCCTCGACGATGACGACATGCTCGAGCGCATGATGGACGAGCTCGCGTCCGGCGACGCTCTCGACGCGCTCGGCCCCGGCACGAGCAGATCTCTGCGCGCGTCGGTCTACGATCGGCTGGAGCGGCGCAGGGCTTCTTCGTCGAAGCCGGCGCGCGCCGTCGGCGCGGCGGCACGCAAGCTGCGCTCAGTCGCGAGGAAGCTGCGGCACAGACCGCCGCAGATCGATCCGGTCGTCGTCGCGTTCAGGGGAATCATCGTGACCCGGATGAACGCGATGCTCGAGAAAGACGCGGCGGCTTTCGCCGACGCCGCTCACTCCTGAGCCTGACAGCTCGGGCAGAAGTAGGCCGTGCGGCTCTGCACCTTGATCGCCGCTATCTTGCCGCCGCAGCGCGGGCAGGCGGCGCCCTTACGCCGGTGCGGCAGAAGCCAGGTCTTCGGCACGCGGCGCTCGACGTCCTCGGCGCCCGCGCCTTTCGCGATCGCCGTCTCGAGCACGCGGCGCATCGCCCTGTAGAGACGTCTTACGGCCTTCGCATCCAAAGCGCCGGTCGGCGTCTTCGGATGAAGCTTTGCGTGGAACAGGATCTCGTCGGAGTAGATGTTGCCGATGCCGGCGATCAGCGTCTGGTCCATCAGCGCGGACTTGATCGCGCCCCGTTTCTCAGCGAGCTTGCCGGCGAAGGTCCGCTCGTCCACGTCGAGCGCGTCCGGGCCGAGCCGCTTCGCGCGGATGTACTCGTCCGCATCGCTCACCAGCTCGACCCGGCCGAGCAGCCGCTGGTTCACGTACGCCAGGTGCTCGCCGCCGGGGAAATCGAAGCGGACGCGGTCGTGCTTCGGGTCCTGCTCGCCGTCCCTGAACATGTCGAAGCGGCCCGTCATGCCGAAGTGAAACGCGATCCAGCCGCCGTCGTCGAGCGCAGCGAACAGATGCTTGCCGTGCCGGCGCGCGGCGTCGATCGAGTGCCCTTTCAACCTGCGGCGGAAGCCGCCGGCGCTGGCCCCTTTGATGATCGACGCCGTCGCGACGCCGACGCCGTCGATCTTCCTGTTCAGGGCGTGCCGCTTCAGGAAGCGGCAATAGTTTTCTACGTCCGGCAGCTCCGGCATGTCAGGCACCGCCCTCCGCTGCGGCCTGGACCTGCTCGAGCAGCGCACGGCAGTCGGCGCTGTCGGCGTCGCCGAGCTCGATCGGCGTCAGCAACGACTCGACGATCTCGCCTTTGTCCGGCGTAACGGACGGATCGCCGAGCGGCCCCGTCACGTGAACCGGCGCATCCGCCGACAGCAGGCTGAAGTCCTTGCCGCGGCCGAGTATCGCGAGGTCGAGCCGGCGGTCGGCGAGATCGATCTCGCCGGCGCCGACCAGTTTGACCGTGCCGGTGTCGACCAGCAGCGTCTTCACCTCGAAGACGCCGTCGCTGCCCTCGAAATCCGCGACGGCACAGCGTATCGGCGTCGTTTCGTCCGCATCGAAGCGCTCGAGCAGCGCGCCGGCCAGATCCATGTCGGCCAGCTGAGCGAGGGCCGCGGAAAGGCGCCCGCCGTTCATGAACAGCGTGACGCGGCCGCCCGCGGAGTCGACGATCGCACCGGGCTCGGCGCCGGCGGATCGAAGCTCGACGTCGCCTTCGATGTCGCCGAACACGTCCCTGTCGATGCCGAGCGCGTCGGACAGCTCGCTGGTCTCGAGGCCGTCGAAGCGGCTCGTCAGCCGAAACTCCGGCGGGCTCGCGGCGCCGACCACGGTGACGCTGCCGGTGAGATCGCCGGCCAGAAGCTGCGCGTCGACATTCGGCAGCTCGAGCCGGCCGTCGGAAAGCTCGGCCCGAGCGGATATGCGGTCGACGGGCAGCGCGTAGAGCTGCATGCTTTCCACGGCGAGATCGAGTTCCGCGTCGAGCACGTCGAGCCGTTCCAGCACCGCCTGGAACATGCCCGGCGGCCCGTTCCGTGCCGCGCCGTCGGCATTTTCCGAAGCACTGCCGCCATCGCCGCCGTCGTCGCCATCGTCGCTATCGCCGCCGTCGTCGCCGGCCGCGTTGGCCCCGTCGGCGTCGCCGGCCGCGTTGGCCCCGTCGGCGTCGCCGCCCGCGTTGGCTTCGTCGGCGTCGCCGCCCGCGTTGGCTTCGTCGGCGCTGTCGGCCCCGTCGGCGCCGTCGGCGGACGCCAGCGTGACGCCCGTCGCGCTCAGCGAGCCCGTCAGCAACGGCCGGGGATCGCGCCTTTCGATGCGCAGATCGCCGCTCGCGCTCGCGTCTCCGATCGTCGCCTCGAGACCGTTCACGTGCCATGCATCGCCGCGGTCAGACAGGGCGAACTGCACGTCCGACGAAGGGAAGCTCGGCAGGTTCCTCGCGGCTGCGTCCACCTGCAGGTCGAAATGCGGATCGGCGCCGCGGCTGATCGTCCCGTCTACCCGCAGCACCGACTGCTCGAGCTCGACCACCGCATGCAGCGGTTCGCGCGCCTGCGCCTGGCCCGCCAGCACGTTACCGCTGCGCGCGGCGACGCGCAGCGTGCGCGGGCCGATGCTGCCGTCGATCTCGAGCCGAACCGGCGTCGCGGATTCCGTGTGGAAGAGTCGGACTCGCTCGATCCGGACGCTGCCCGTCGTCGGGATCGGCAGCGTCGTCTGGAGCTCACCGCCGATGTCGCGCGCTTCGAACGTCAGCTGCGCGATTCGCGGCATCGTGCCCTCGATCGAGTCGACGCTGATCAGCACCTGCGCGTCCTCGACGGTATGGCGCGCCTCGGTGCTGAGCCGGGAGATGCTGAAGCCATGGACCGCCCACTCGAAGCGCCGCACGCGGCGCATGAAGTCCGCGAGGGCCGGCCCCCAGTACAGCACGCCTTCGTCGGCGACCGGCAGCACGATTTCGGGCGCCTCGACGGCCAGGTCTCGCAGCGTCGCCCGCCCGAACAGGAACGACAGCAGATCCGCATTGAAGGCCGCGTACTCGACGACGAGCAGCGGCGCGGCCTCGAACCGCGGCTCCCGGACCCGCAGGTTCCGGACCTCGATCCGCGGCGACAGACCCACCGTGCGCTCGACGCTTTCGATCTCGAGCCGGACGCCGCCCTGGCGCTCGGCGTACTGGACGGCCAGCATCCGCAGGCGGTCGCCGTCGAGATACAGCGCCGCCGCCGCGACCGCCACGGCGGCCAGGGTCACGAGAAGCGTTACGAGAACTGCTGCGGTGACGATCAGCCTGCGCATGATCGGCTGATACAAGACGTATGCCAGCCGCCGCCCCGGCCGGCCGGCCGCGGGGCGGCGCCCGTCACCGGCAGACGCCCGCACGGGGCGCCCTTCGGCGGCGCGCGGCTCGCCACGCCGCCCGGCGCGGCCGGCGGATCGCGCCGCCCGCGCCGGGCCGGAGCGATCAGTCCTGCGGCGCCACGTTCCGCGACTCGATGAGCCACTGCCCGTCGACGCGCACGAGCTCGTCGACGCCGCGCCCGGCCGCGGCCACTCGGGGCGTCGCGCCCTGCTCCGCCGGACCGAAGACGGTCATCCAGTACGAGTGATACCGGGCGCGATCCTCGCCCAGGAACTCGACGTGCGAGTTCGTGATCACGTGGTACATCGGCGCCGGCGCCTGGCCTTCGGCTTCGCGCTCGGCACGCGCCTGCTCGAGACCCGCGACCATCTGCCGAAGCGCGTCGCGGCCCTGCGTCGCGTTCTCGCCCGCGCCGAAACGGCCATCTTCGGTGAACACGGCGGCGTAGGCGTCCTCGTCGAACGAGTCGAGGGCGCGCACGTAGCGCCACATCAGCGCCTCGATCTCGGCGCGGTCCCTGGCCTCGCGCAGAACGTCGGCGTCGTCGGCGGCGGCACCCGCCGGAAAGGCCGCCGCCAGCACGGCGGCGCAGGCGGCAAGCGCCGAAACGGCGAAAAGGCTACGAACCACGGAACCGCGGCGGACGCCGCGGCGGCTCTGGATGTCGGACATTGTCTCCCCCTTTCCTGGACTGTGCGTTTTAGTTCGGGATCGTTCTACTTTAGAGGCGGCCGCGGAAAGATCAACTTTCGCTGCCGAGGCTTCGCGGTGGACAATGGCAGCGCCTCTGGATCGTCAGCCCGAGGGGGAGGAAATCCGTATGCTGCACCGCGCCGTCTCTGCGCTCGCGGCCGCGCTGATCTGCCTGGCGGACGCCGGCACCGCCATCGCGCAGCCGGGCGCACCGGTACGCGAGATCGTGCCCGTGACCGGCGACCTTTATCGTGCCAGGAACGGCAACTGGTATGCGATCTTCCTCGTGACGCCGGACGGCATCGTGCTCGGCGATCCGTTGAACGTCGACTTCGCCGAGTGGCTCAGGGAAGAGCTCGACCGCCGGTTCGACGTCCCGGTCCGCTACGTCGTTTACAGCCACAGCCATTTCGATCATGCGGAAGGCGGCGCCGCGTTCGCGGACACGGCTCTGTTCGTCGGGCACGAGAACATGCTGCGCAACATGGACGGGCGCTTCCCGCAGATGCCGGGCGACATGGTCGACCGCAACGACAACGGCCGCTTCGACCCGGAGGAGATCGACATCCCGACGACGACCCGCCCCGGCGTCTGCGGCTTCAGCCCGCGCTTCTTCGACGTCTACGACCGCGACGGCGACGGCCTGGTCGCGCCCGAGGAGCTGCAGCGCGACATCGTGCCGCCGGACATCGTCTACTCCGACCGTATGAAGATCGTGCTCGGCGGCAGGACTGTCGAGCTGATCCATCCGGGCCTGAACCACGCCGACGACGCAACCGTCATGCTCTTCCCGGACGAGCGCGTCGTGTTCGCGACCGAGTTCCTGGCCGATGCGCTGGTGACGGACGACATTCACTCGCTGCCGAGCGCGTGCGGGCCGTTCGACGGCTCGCCGCTGTCGGAGTGGATCCGCTCGTACCGCACGGTCGAGGCGCTCGATTTCGACATCGTCGCGCCCGGGCACGGCGCGCTGTTCGACAAAGCCGGTGTCACGGACACGCGGCGCTTCTTCGAGGATCTCGTCGCGGCCGTGTCGGCCGGCATGGCCGAGGGCCGGTCGCTCGAGGAGCTCAAGTCGAGCATCACGCTCGATCGGTACAGCGGCTGGGAAAACTACGAGCGGCTGCTGCCGCACAACATCGAGGCGGCCTACGACAACCTCCAGCTCTATCGCTGACGTCGCCAGGGACCCTAGGCCGTCGGCACGATGTTGGCGTTCAGCCTCAGCAGGTTCGTCGGGTCGTGGCGGTTCTTCAGCTCGAGCAGGCGCGGATAGTTGCCGAGGTAGTTCTCGTCGATCTGGCGCTGCGACTCGTCCACGACGTCGTTCGTGTAGAAGCCGTCCGTATGCGGCTCGATCGTCCTCCAGAACTGCCGCAGCCACGCGAGGTGGGGCTCGGGATCGGCCTCGACCGGCCAGTTCGCGAGCAGCAGCGACGTCGCGTGAATCCCGCGGTGCGGGAACGCCGTGGCGTCGGCGGCGATGCGCGAGATCGCGCCGCCGCAGTGCTGGAAGCCGATCGACGTCGCGCGCCCCGGGTGCTCCTCGAGGCCGACCAGCATCGCTTCGATCAGCTGCGGCGAGATCGACGATACGAAACCCGTTTTCGTATACATGCCGATAGCGCGCGGGTCCGAGATGTCGTCGGCGCGCTGCAGCGCCACGTAGTCGATCCGCTTCACGTCGTCGATGACGGGGGCGCCGGCGCTGCGGATCGTTCGGAGCAATCCTTCCGCCCGCTCGTGCGGCCCGCTGTAGCAGATCGGAAAGAACACGCCGGAAAGACCCCACGGATTCGCGACGAGCTGGCAGCTGATGTAAAGCTCGTCCGGCGCTGCGGCTTCGAACTCGGAGTAGAAACGCAGGGCCTCTCTCGCCTCGTTCATCGGGAACGCGATGACGCCGCCGATCACTTCGCGCTGCATCGGATGCAGGCGGAAATCGAATGCCGTGACGACGCCGAAGTTGCCTCCGCCGCCGCGCACGCCCCAGTAGAGATCGGCGTTGCGCTCGGCGTCGGCGTGCAGGAACTCGCCGTTCGCCGTCACGATATCGACGCCGGCGACGTTGTCCAGCGCGAGCCCGAAGCGGCGCGCGAGCCGGCCGAAGCCGCCCCCGAGCGTCAGGCCGCCGACGCCCGTATGCGATACCGTGCCGGCCGTCGTCACGAGCCCCCTCGCCATCGTCTCGTGGTCCATGTCGCCGAGCAGGCTCCCTCCCTCGACGCGGGCGACCCGCGCATCGGCATCGACGCGGACGCCGCGCATCAGCGACAGGTCGATCATCATGCCGCCGTCGCAGGTCGACTTCCCGGAGGGGCTGTGTCCGCCGCATTTGACGGCGACGAGCAGATTCGAATCGCGCGCGAAGTCGATGGCGCTTTTGACGTCGGCCGCGCCGCGCGGCTGCACGATCAGCGCCGGAAACTTGTTCATCTGCGCGTTGATGACGCGGCGAGCTTCCTCGTACGCGGGGTGACCGGCCAGCAGCAGATCGCCGCGAAGGCTGTCGCCGAGCTCCTGCACGGCCGCGCGCGGCAGCGTCACGCCGGCGCCGTCGCCGGTGACCGCGTCGATGTCGCGGTCCACCTTCATCGACGGGCTCAGTACTGCGGAGAATACGCGCGACGCGGGCAGCGACGCGGCGACCGCGGCAGCTACCGTGCCGCGAACGAAACGACGGCGGGTCAGCATGGGAATGGCCTCCACGGCTCGGACCGAACTTGGACTGGACCGCAAACGGCGCCGGTGCGTCGGCAGACGTTAAGCCAGCGGGGCACCGTTGTCACGCGCCTCGACGGCGCCCGCCGGCGCGACCTGCTCCCGCGGCTACTCCCGCAGCTCCGACGTCAGCGTCGCGCCATTCAGCATCGTCCCGGTCGTCTGCGTCCTCAGCACCTTCCGCGGCTCCTTCGCCACCCACAGCGTCGGCCGATTGTCGTCGTCCGGGGAGCTCAGCTCCATGCGCCAGGCGTCGAACGTGCGGACCGGGCCCTGCGAGATTTCGCGGCTGCGGGCGACGAAAGTCTCCTTGTCGAGCACGGTCCACGCCGACGTTCGACGGGTCGGCCGGCTTACGCAGCTCGACCGTGTCGGGATCCACCGTGATCTCCCGGAGCCGCTCGACGACTTCCTGCGAGCCGCCTTCCTGATGGCGGCCGCCGAGGTGCATGGCCAGGAAGCGCTCGGCCGCCGCGAACGCCGCCATGTTGTTGACCGGGTTCGCGAAGCCATGCCCCTCGTCCGGGGCCAGGATGTACTCGACCGGGAAGCCGCGCTCGCGCAGCGCCACGACGATCTGCTCGGACTCCGCCGTCTTGACGCGGGGATCGTTCGCACCCTGGATCACGAGGAGCGGCGCCTCGATGTCCTCGGCGGAGTTCAGCGGCGACTGGCGCTCGAGCCGGGCGCGGCCTTCCGGCGTAGACGGGTCGCCCATGCGCTCGTGGAACATCTTGCGGCCCGCCTCCCAGTACGGCGGGATCGAGCCGAGCAGCGTGATCAGGTTCGACGGCCCGACCAGGGATACGCCGGCGGCGTAGAGATCCGGTGTGAACGCGAGCCCGGCCAGCGTCGCATAGCCGCCGTAGGAGCCGCCGAAGATGCCGACGCGCTCCGGGTCCGCGATCCCCTCCTCGATCAGATACCGGACGCCCCACGTGATGTCGTCCTGCATCTTGTCGCCCCACTGCTTGTTACCGGCATCGAGGAACTCCTTGCCGTAGCCGGTCGAGCCTCGGAAGTTCGGCTGCAGCACGGCGTAGCCGCGGTTCGCGAAGAATTGGGCGGCCGGGTCATAGCCCCAGCGGTCGCGGGCCCAGGGCCCGCCGTGCGGCACGACGACGGCCGGCAGGTTCTCGGGCTCGACGCCTTTCGGCAGCGTCAGGTACGCCGGAATCTCGAGTCCGTCGGAGGACTCGTAACGCACCGGCCTCATCTCGGCGAGATGCTCGCGGGGCAGCCGCTCGCGGATTCGGTAGAGCATCGTCAGCTCGTCGCTCTCCCGATCGAACAGATACGTGATGCCCGGCTCGCGGTCACCGCCGGCGTTGACGATCTGCAACTGCTCGTCGAGCGTCGACGCGCCGAAGGAGACGTCGAGCCCCGGCAGCTGCGCGGTCAGCGTCTCGTAATCCTCTTCCCAGTCCGCGTCGCGCCAGTAGACGCGCGGCCGGTCGTCGAGATAAACGGTGCCGACCAGCTCGTCGGTACGGTCCGAGAAGATCGCGCCGGAGAGGTCGACGCGCCCTTCAGGGTCGACCTCCACGAGCTCCTCCTCGCCCGACTCGACGTCGAGCAGCGTCAGGCGCACCAGATCCGCGTCTTCGCCCTTGTTCGTGACCATGTAGACGCGCTCGCCGTCCGGATGGAAACGGCTCGGATTGCACGATTCGAAGACGTTGCAGACGTAGAGCGGCGAGAAACCGTCCTCCTCGACGCGGAGGATCTCCGTGTCGCCGTTCTCCGGCGAGCGCACGGCGAGACGCAGGTTGCCGTCGAGGTCGAAGGTCCAGCCGCTGATGCGCTCCGTGTTCTCGCGCATCAGCGTGCGCTCGCCGGTCGTCAGGTTCAGCTCGTACAGATCGTGCCAGGCCGGGTCGCGATCGTTCAGGCCGATGTAGGCCGTGTCCGGCTGCGTTTTCGGCAGCGCATACAGCGCAACGCGCACGTCCTCGGCCTCGGTCAGATTGCGCGCCGGCGGCACGTCGCTGCCCGGCGCGGGATCGGCCCGCGGATCCACGGCGTAGAGGTTGTAGTTCTCGTCGCCGGCCTGATCCTGCACGTAAAGAATGAACCGGCCGTCGCGGCTCCAGAAGAACTGCGGTATCGGCCGGTCGGTGTCGGCCGTCACGGGCCTTGCCGCGTCGAACGGCTCTTCGGTGCGCTTGACCCACACGTTGCGCGTGTCCATGTACGGCTTCATGAACGCGATCATGTCGCCGTCCGGCGAGACCTGCGCGCCGGTGAGCTCCGGATTGCCGAAGAAGATCTCGCGGTCGATCAGCGGCGGCAGCCCGGACGACGGCGAGGCGGTGTCCTGCGCCAGGACCGGGAACGCGGTGCAGACGAGCAGAAGGAGCGAAGCGATCGGGCGAATCGGGAACTGCATGACGGTCTCCTCAAGAGTGACGGATCAACCCGAAGGACCAGGGGCGCCGGCGTGAGAGCGGCGAGAGGCAGGAAGCTCCGACGGAGCGGAAACGCGATCAGCCTCGCCGGCGCGTCAGGCACAGTATTCCCGAGGATTGCAGGAAAGCCAACCGGACGCCGACCGCAAATTCCGGAATAATTCGCGCATGCATCGATCGGACCGCTCGAACGCGGCCCCGCCGCCGATCCCTGCGCGCATCTGGAAGATCGCCGCCGTAACCGGCGCGGGCGCATTCATGGCCATGCTCGACTCGACGGTCGCCAATCTCGCGCTGGAGTCCGTGCGGGCGGATTTCGGCGCCACGCTGCCGCTCGTTCAGTGGATAGTCTCGGCTTATCTGATCGCCCTGGCGGTTTCGCTGCCGGCCGCGGGCTGGCTCGGCAGCCGCTATGGCTACGGCCGCGTCTTCGCGGCCGCGCTCGCGGGGTTCGTCGCGACGTCCGCCCTGTGCGGGGTCGCGCCCGGTCCCCTGACGCTGATCGCGTCGCGCGTCGCGCAGGGGCTCGCCGCGGGTCTGATGGTGCCCGCGGGGCAGGCCGTGCTCGGCTCGACGGCCGCACCGAATCAGCTCGGCCGGCTGATGGGCACGCTCGGGCTGGTCGTTGCGCTCGGGCCCGCGATCGGGCCGGTCATCGGCGGCTTCGTGCTCGAGATCGCGTCGTGGCGCTGGCTGTTCTGGATCAACGTGCCCGTCGGCGCGGCGGCGCTCGTCGCCGCGCGCAACGTCCTGCCCCGCGGCACCCCGAACGCCGCCCGCGCGCTCGACGTCGCGGGGCTCGCCCTGCTCGCGATCGGGCTTCCGCTGCTGCTGTTCGGCGCGGCCGAGATCGGGTCCGACGGCGCGTCGATCGCGCCGCTGCTGGCGGTCGGGATCGGCGGCGCGCTGATCGCCGGCTTCGTGTCGCGCTCGCGCGGATTGCGCCATCCGCTGATCGATCTGCGCCTGCTGCGCGGCAGGATCTTCGGGGCGGCGACCGTGACGACCGGCCTGACGGGCGCGAACATGTACGGCGGCCTGCTGCTGCTGCCGCTCTACCTGCAGCTCGCCGCGGATCGAAGCCTCGGCGAAACCGGCGCCATGCTGCTCGCGATGGGACTCGGCAGCGCGGCCGTGCTCCCCGCCGCCGGCGCGCTGACGGACCGTTACGGTGCGGGCCGCGTCGCGCTGGTCGGAGCGGCGCTGCTGATCGCGACGCTGCTGCCGTTTCTCGCCGCCACGGCGCCGTCGACCGCGGCCCTCGCGGCGCTGCTGGCCGCGCGCGGAGCGGGCCTCGCGCTGGCCCAGATGCCCGCGATGACGGCGGCCTACGCGTCCGCCGGCGCCGAGCGCATGGGGGACGCCGCGACGCTCGTCAACATCGTGCAGCGCGTCGGCAGCGCGCTCGGCGCCGTCGCGCTCGCGGTCGCCGTGGCGCACGCGGCGGACGGCGCCGGAAGCCGCGTCGCCGGCAGCCGCGTCGCCGGCAGCGATGGACCCGCCGGCACGGCCGGCGCGTATACGATCGCATTTGCCGTGCTCACCGCGATATCGGTGCTGACGCTGCTACCGGCCGCGGCGCTGCGGCGGCAGACGTCAGCCGTCGCCTGATGGGAAGGCGAAACCTGATTGCTTGCCTGCGCCCGGGAGTTACCGGGCTTGGTCCGGTAACGCGAAGACGTTGATCGAGTTACCGCGGTTCTCCGGCAGCGTGACGCCGCCCGCCCTCGCCAACCCTCGCGCCCCGAGAACCGCTTCGCCGTTGACGACGGCCACATACTGCTTGCCTTCGACGGCATACGTGATCGTGCTGTTCTGAACGGTCGCGCCGAGCGGCTCCGACTCCCACAGAATCTCGCCGGTCTCCGCGTCGAACGCCCTCAGCACCTGCAGGATGTCTCCCCAGAACACGACGTCTCCCGCGGTTGCGAGGACGGCGCCCATGCCGCCGGCACGAGCTTCGTAAATCCGCTCGATCTCGCCGGTGGCCATGTCGATCTTCGCGAGACCGGCGAATTTCTCGGGATCCGCGCCCGGCCGATGCGCGCTGGTGCGCCGCTCGCCGCTTTCGCCCGGCACCGCGCGCGTCATGTCGAGACAGTGGTCGACATAGGGCACGTAAAGCGCGTTCAGCCGCGGGTGGTAGGCCGTCGGCCAGAAGCTTCGCGTGTTCCAGTAGCAGACGAGGCTGTTCGCGCCCGGCTCCTTCAGCACGAGAGCCTCGTTGATGTGCGTGACGCCGGTCTCTACGTCGATGTCCGACAGGATGAAGTTCGGAGTGTCGTACGGAAACGGCGTCGCCCACAGAAACTCGCCGCTCGCGCGGTCGTTGACCCAGATTCCGCCGCCTTCGCCGACGGTAACGACGACGTCGCGCTCCTCGCCGTTTGCGGCGTCGGGATTGATCCACTTGACGAAGCGCGGATCCGGATCGACGGCCGTGCGGATCAGCATCTTCTCCTGGTTGACGTCCATGTCCCAGTCATCGCCCGGCAGATGCTGGTAATACCATTCGAGCTCGCCTGTGTCGGGATCGAGCGCGACGGTGGAGTTGCTGTAGAGGTCTGCCGGCGCGTGCAGCGGGATCGCCATGGCGTCGCCGCCGTGGCGATCGGCGCGCGTGTTCGGCATCGGGTTCGAAATGCCCCAGAAGATCAGCCCGAGCGCGGGATCGTACGTGCCGGGCAGGCCCCAGGTCGACGCGCGGCGCTCCGGCGGCGGCGTGCCGCCCCACGATGCATCCCCCGGCTCACCTGCACCGGGCGCGACATCGAAGCGCCAGACTTCGTCCCCCGTCTCGGCATCGTGCGCTGCGATGTAGCAGTTCTCGCGAACGCTGTTGCACGTGCGGCCCGAGACGACCTTGCCGTCCACGACGATCGCGCCCGACGTATGGGTCTCCGGCGTCACCGGGGTTCGCCAGCGCACTGCCCCGCTGCGCGCGTCGAGCGCAACGACGGGATTCGCCTCTCCGGGCGGCGCGGGCGCCGTGTAGTAGATCATGTCGTCGTAGATCGCGAGCGCCTTGATCCGGCTCGACAGGGAACCCGCCGGCTCGTGCTCCCAGAGCAATTCGCCGGTCGCCGCATCGAGCGCCCAGACGCCGGAGGAGCCTTCCGCGCCGCCGGGAGTCGCGAGATACATCACGCCGCGGTAGACGATCGGTATGACCTCGATCACGCCGTCCGGCAGCGCCTTCGACCAGGCCTTCTCGAGCTCGCCGACGTTGCCGCGGTGGATCTCGTCGAGCGGACTGAAGCGCTGCGCGTCGTACGTGCGGCTGTACATCAGCCAGTCGGAGGGATCGGGACTTGCCAGCATTTCGTCCGTCACCGGAACGTAATCCGCCGCGTTCGCCGGCGGCGCGGACGACCCCGGAATCTGCGCCGGAAGGCTGCCGGCCAACAGGCTCAACGGCCAGAAAATCGCCCATGCCGGTCTCATTCCCATCTCCCCACGAACCCGCCTGCTGCATGCAGAACGTATTGACCGTAGCACCGCGCCCGACGCGGCACAACCGTCAGCTTCGACAGCGGTACAGAAAGCACCACCCGGCGAATGGACCCGAAAACCTAGTAAAAACGGCCCACTGCGGCGAGCCTCCCGCTCGATCCGAGCCTGCGATGGTGACGTCCCGTGGTCCGCACGTTCTCGCCCCCGGATTCGAGCTGTCGCAGATTGCATACCGTTGACTCGGCGGCGCAGGTCTCTATCATGGCTCGCTCGCATGCGAACTATGCATAGTTAGCACAGACAACTGCATGAGCCGCAAGGGGAGGAGAACAACTTGAACAGGGAGTTTCTGCGCACGCCGGTGTGCCGCACGCGCTCGCTGACAGCCGCCATCCGCACGACATTCGCGCCCTCGAAAGCAGCGCCGACGCGCAGCATGCAGCGTCGATCGAGGATTCTCTTCGCAGCCGGAGGGGCGCTGGCAGGCTGCGCGCTTGCACCGCTGCCGGCACTGTCTCAGGAGGCGGACGCCATCGAAGAAGTGACGGTCACCGGGTCGAGGATCCGCCGCCAGGACTTCGAGGCCAATAGCCCCATCGTCACCGTCGGCAACGAGATCTTCACCGAGACGAATACGGTCGGCGTCGAGACCGTGCTGAATCAGTTGCCGCAGTTCGTGCCCGCCGTCACGCAGTTCAACACCGGCAACGTGCAGAACACGGCCACGGAGACGGTCGGCGCGTCCACCGTGAGCCTGCGGGGCCTCGGCGCGAACCGCAACCTCGTGCTGATCAACGGCCGCCGCGGGCAGCCCGTCAATGCCGCGCTGGTGGTCGACACCAACTCCATCCCCTCCTCCATGATCGATCGGGTCGAGATCATCTCCGGCGGCGCGTCGGCGGTCTATGGCGCGGACGCGATCGGCGGCGTGGTCAATTTCCTTCTGAAGGACGACTTCGAAGGGGCCACCGTCGACGCGCGTTACGGCATCACCGACGACGGGCTGAACGAGGAGTATCAGGTTTCGGGGCTCGTCGGCGCGAACCTCGCCGACGGCCGCGGCAACGTGATGCTCGGCATCGAGTACGCTTCCCGCGAGGAGGTGCCCGTCACGGAGATCGACTGGCAGGTCGAGGAGCTGAACGACCCGAACGTGCCCGCGTCCGACTTCTTCCTGCAGGAGACGTACTTCGAGTCGGCGACGCTCGGCAACTATCCGAGCCAGGCCGCCGTCGACGCCGTCTTCTCGGAGCTGCCGCCGGGCACGATCACGAACCTTTCCTCGCGCGGACGGTACCTGTGGATCAATCCGACGACGGACGGCACCGGCACGGTCTTCACGGGCGCGGGCGCCCTGGCCTCGAACGCCACGATTCCGGGCAATTACCGCTACGACGGCCCCTACGAGCGGCCGGACCATCCGGGTGTCGCCTGGCGCAAGGTGCTGGCCAACGGCCTGATCGCCGAGAACGCTCTCGATCAGTGGGTCTCGATCCCGCTCGAGCGCTACTCGTTCAGCAGCAATGCGTCCTTCGACTTCACGGACAGCATCACGTGGAACATGGAAGCGCGATTCTCGAAGAGCAAGAACAACACGATCCTCGGCTTTTCCCCTTCCGCCCTGTCGGGGAATGCCGCCTTCATCCCCTACGGCGACGAGATCTACCTCGATTCGCTCGCGAATCTCGACGCCCTGACCGGCTACGACGCCGACGGGAACCCGATTTTCGATCAGGCGCTGCTGGCCGCGACGCCCACCGACTCCGCCTACGTCGCCGGCGGCGCCTACGGGCTGAGCTGCGCGCCCACCGGAGGCTGCACGGAGTCGGACGCGTTTCCGCTGCCGGAAGAGGTGCGCCAGCTCATGGACAGCCGCCAGAATCCGAACGACGACGTGCGGCTGAACCGCCCGCTCGACTTCATCGGCCCGCGCTCGACGCAGACCGACACCACGACGTATCAGCTCGTCGTCGGGCTCGATGGCGAGCTCGACAACGGGTGGTTCTGGGACGCGTATGCGACGCACGGCGAGACGGAGACACTGGTCAACTACGACGGCTTCGCTTCCCTCGATCGATGGCGCGAGGTGGTCCAGTCGCCGAATTTCGGCGTCAACTTCCGCGGTCAGAACAACCAAGAGGCAGGCGGGCAGTATTCCGGAATCGCGACCTGCACGTCCGGCCTGCCGGTCGTCCGTGACTTCGAGATCTCCGATGACTGCATCGACGCACTGGTGGCGAACCTGCAGAACGCCACGAAGCTCGAGCAGAACACGCTCGAGCTGAACCTGACCGGCGACGCCGTCGACATGCCGGCGGGCCCGCTGCAATTCTCGGTCGGCGCGGGTTATCGGGACGAAGCGTACGAGTTCTACACGGACAACCTGACGACATCGGAGTCGTTCGTCGAGACGGCGCTCGGACTCTACCCGACCAGCAACACGCTCGGCGAATTCGACACGACGGAGCTCTACGGCGAGTTGCTGATCCCCGTCGTGTCGGACGTCCCGGGCATTCGCCAGCTGAACCTCGAGCTCGGCGCGCGAACGTCCGACTACAGCACGATCGGCAAGGTTGACACGTACAAGGCTCTCGTCGACTGGAGCATCACCGACTGGGCGAGGTTGAGGGGCGGCTTTCAGCGCGCGAACCGGGCGCCCAACATCGGCGAGCTGTTCCTGGCGCCGACCTACCAGCGTGGCGGGACAGGCGCCGAATTCGGCGACCAGTGCTCCATGGACAGTGAAGGCCCATACAGCACGAACCCCGACTTCAACGTGAACGGCGCGACCGGTGCCGCGTTCTCCCGGGCCGTGTGCGAGGAAATGATGGGCGCGATCGCCGGCGAATATTATGCGCAACCGGCGGCCAATCAGCCGACGACGACGGGACTGTCGAGGACCGTCGGCAACCCGAACGTTCGGTCGGAGGAGGCCGAGACGTGGACGGCCGGCCTCGTGGTGCAGTCGCCTCTCGAAGGCGCCTTCTGGGGCGGATTCACGGGGTCGCTCGACTGGTACGAGATCGAGATTACCGACATGGTCGCCCTCGAGTCAGGGGACGCCATCTTCGAACGCTGTCTCGATCCCGCGATCAACCTCGACGGCGACGCCACGGCGCCGGCATGCGAGGCGATCGGCCGCGACCCGCTGACCGGGCTCATCTCCTTCATGAGCATCTCGTACACCAACCAGGGCCGCGCCCTGACCTCGGGAGTCGACCTGCAGCTCGACTGGACCGGCCAGTTCGACTTCGGCGGCCTCAGCGTGAACGTGCTCGGCAACTACAACCTCGAGAACATCACGCAGGCATCCGAGGACGCCGACGAGGTGGATTGGGTCGGCACGAGAGGCTGCGAGCTCGGCCTGCAGTGCATGGGCTACGACTACCGGCTCTTTACGACCGTGTCCTGGTTCCGCGGGCCCTTCAGCACGTCGCTCCGCTGGCGGTACTATCCCGAGATCGACGCGGGCGCCAAGGCGCGCGATCCCGACACCCGCTTCCGGGGCGTGCATTCCTCCTACAGCTACTTCGCGCTGACCGGCCGCTATCAGGTCACGGACAACGTTTCGCTGCAGGTCGGCATCGAGAACGTGTTCGACACGCTGCCGCCCTGGTCCGGAGGCGAGCCGTGGCGACAGGCCGAGGACCCGAACGACTACAACCGCGCGCCGACGCGCGCCGGCGGAGGGACTTACGATCCGCTCGGCCGACGCATCTTCGTCAGCGCCTCGGTGGACTTTTAGAGGCCCAGCGGGCGCACGGCGGGCCGCGTTCCGCGCGCTGCCGCAGCCCGTGCGGCGCCGCCGAAGCGGCGCCGTCGGGCCCGGCCGCGCGGATCAAAACTCGCGCCGCACGCTGAGCGACCACATCCGCGGCGCGCCGGGCGAGCCCGGCACCGAGAAGCCGCCCCCGGTCGGGCTCGCGAAAGCGTACCAGTAGAACTCGTCGGTCAGGTTGCGCACGGCGAGCGATGCACGCCAGGTTTCCGCCGGCGACAGGTAGGTCAGACGCGCGTTGTAAAGCGTGTACGACGGAATGATGTTCTCGGACGTCGGCGCGATGGTCGGGTCTCCGGTCGTGTTTTGCCCCTGATAGGCGGCGTCGAGCCGCGGGCTCAGGATGCCGCCGTTGCCGAGGACGAAGTCGTACTGGATGCCGGCACTCATGTTGGTCTCCGGCTGCAGCAGCGCGTCCGGATGGCGGTACGCCGGGCTGTCCGGATCGGTTTCGTCGGTTTCGAACTGGTTGTGCCCCAACGTGTAGCTCAGCGTCAGGTTGTCCGTCGGGTTCGCCGTCAGCTCGATCTCGATGCCCTGAACGATGCCCGGCGCGCTGACGTACGGGCTGAAGTTGAAGCCCGGCTGGCCGGCCATCGGGGTGCCCGGCGGGCAGACCAGATCGCCGCCCGGCGTCTGGACCAGATCGGCGTCGAAGAACGGCGGACCCGGGTCCTCCGCGTCGAACAGGTTACATTGCGTGGCGCCTACCGAGATCACACGCGGATCGTACTCCTCGTAGAAAGCGGCGATGTTCATGCGCAGCCGGTTGTCGAGGAAGTCGCCCTTGTAACCGAGCTCATACGACAGCACCTCCTCCTGGTCGAACGGCAGCACCTGGCTCGGCGTCCACGGACGCGGCTGAAAGCCTTCCGAGCGGAAGCCCGTCGCCATCGACGCGTAGACCATGCGCTCGTCCGTCAGGTTGTAGTCGAGACCGAGCTTCCAGTCCGTGCGCGTCGCGGCGGTCTCGAGCGGATCGTTCAGAACGAGAATGCCGAGCTGGTTGATCTGGTAGATGCGCTCCTCGTCTGTCCAGCGCAGACCGCCCGTCACGGCCAGATCGTCGGTAGCGTGAAAGACGGTGTGCGCGAACACCGACCGGTTCGTGTTGATGAAACGGTCGCGATGGATCTTCGTCGGGAAGATGCCGAGGAACGTCAGCGGCTCGATCTCGACGTTGACGTGGTTCTGGTCCTTCGAGTCGAAGTAGAACGCGCCGACCGTCCAGTCGAGCTTGCCGAAAGACGTGCCGTCCAGCCGCACCTCGTGCTGCAGCTGCGTGTGGTCGAACGTGTCGTAGTTGTGGATGTAGTCGAACGGCGTGCTGTCGCCCTGCGTGGTGCCGGAGCGCCCGGAGAAGTCCGATCCGAGCTCGCGGTACGAGCCGATATACGTCAGGGACATCAGGTCCGTCAGGTCCGCCTCGACGTTCAGCGACACTCCCCAGTTGCGTACCTGCGCACCTTTGTCGAAGTCCTGATCGTTCATCGGGTCGTCCAGTGTCTCGAAGACCTGGTAGCTCCGCGGGTCGCGCCAGAACGCACCGTCGCGCGGATCCGCCGTGCCTCCGGTGAACGTCTCCGGCGTCAGACCGTAGCGCGGCAGCACCTCGCCGCGAATCCACCACTGGTCCAGTGCGCTCAAGCTGGACGGGCCCTGGTACATCAGGGCGCCGAAGGCGTCGCTGTCCTCTTCGGTAACGTCAGCGGACATCACGACGTCGACCGTGTCGCTGCCGGCCCAGCGCAGCTGAACGCGGCCGCCCTGAGAGTCGGTGCCGCGGAACGTGCCGAACGAGCAGCCGTCCGGGTGGCCGATCTCGTCCTTCTGCGTCTGCTGGCGCTCGGGGAACGCAAAAGCCATGTCCGCTTCGCTGCCGGGCTCGACGTAGACGGGCTCGTAGATCGGCGTGCCGAAGGGCGACACGCCCACCTGCGTGGCCCCGCCGATTCCGTCACCATAACCGGCGAGCTCCGGCGTGCCCTCGAGCTTCATCTGGCAGGCCCAGTCGAGCCGGTCGATGTAGCCGTCCTGCTTCTTGCTGACACCGGTCACGCGCATGTACCAGTTCTCGGACAGCGCGACGTCGAACATGCCCCGAAGCTCGACCTGGTTGTAGTCGCCATAGGTCAGCTCGGCGTAGCCGGTGTCGTCCCCCTGCGGGCGCGCCGTGACGATGCGGATGGCGCCGGCCAGCGCATTCTTGCCGAACAGCGTGCCCTGCGGGCCGCGCAGCACTTCGACCCGGTCGATGTCGTACAGGTCGAAATTCATGCCGACCTGCCGGCCCCAGTACGTGCCGTCGATATACAGCGCCGTCGTCGGCTCGAAATTCGCGAAGACGTCGCCGTTGATCTTGCCGCGGATACCGACGAACGGCGTCGTGCCGGACGGGCGAATGAACGCGTTCGGGACGAGGTCACCGAGATTTTCGATCTCGGTGATGCCGCGGACCTCGAGCGTCTCCGCGGTGAACGCGGACACCGCGAGCGGCGTCTGCTGCATGTTCTCCTCCCGGTAACGGGAGGTCACGACGATCTCCTCGAGCGCGCCGCCCTGCGCCCTCGCCTGCTGCGGGCCGGTGACGAAAGCGCCGCCCACCAGAGCCGCGCCGACGGCCAGGGCCAACGGCCGAGGCCGGCACCGAGCCTTTCCACGCGAACGGATGCGATCTTCGAACAGAGACAGAGCTAAGTGCATGTTTCCCCCTCCCCCGAGGTTTCGACTGTTGCCTTTTACCCACTCACTGCCGCGAGTTCGCCGGGCATTCGTCGCTATTTCGCAACATCAAAGGCTTGTCATCAATTCTACTAGAGACAAAGCTATAGGCGCAAACCGTAACGAATTGTACGTTCTGCGCGTCAGATTCGGATCTGCGGGGGATTCATCTGTAGGAACTGCGCAACAATACGACCGTTGCGGTTTCGGGATCGAGTCGTGCGGCCGGGGGGCTTTCGGCCGCGGCCGGCGCACGCGCCGACCCGGGTGGAGCTCACGCCAGAGCGATGACGCCGGCTCGCTGCTCGGCCTTCCACCGTGCCAGCCACGGCAGAAACTCCGCGGCCGGCAACGGTGCCGAAACGTGGAAGCCCTGTGCGTATTCGCAGCCGAGCCCCTGCAGGGTATTGAGAACGTCCTCGTTCTCGACGCCTTCGGCCACCACGCCGAGGCCGAGCTGATGGGCCAACGCGATCGACGTGCCGACGATCGCCAGGTCGCGGCGATCGGCCATGTTCAGCACGAACGACTTGTCGATCTTCAGCTCGTCGACCGGCAGCCGCTTCAATTGCGCAAGCGCCGACTGCCCCGTCCCGAAGTCGTCGATCGCGATCCGGAAACCGAGCTCGTGGATGCAGGACACGACGGTCAGCGCCTTGCGCACGTTGTGCATGATCGAGGTCTCCGTGACCTCGAGCGTCAGGTCGGACGGCGCGAGATCGTGCTGCCGGACGAGCTCGAGCAGGAAGTACGGCAGGTACTCGTCGAGCAGGTCGTCGACGGAGATGTTCGCGGCGACGGAAAGGCCGAGGCCGCGATCGCGCCACATGCGGCATTCGGCCGCCGCCCGCCGTAATACCCAGCGCGTCAGGTGCGCGATGCCGCCCGCCTGCTCGATCGCGTCGACGAAAGCATTCGGCATCAGCATGCCGAGCTCGGGATGCTGCCAGCGCACCAACGCCTCGGCGCCGACGACGCGGCGCGTCCGGCAGTCGATTTTCGGCTGCAGGTAGAGCGTCAGCTCGTCGTTCTTCAACGCCTGCGGGAAATCGCCGACGATCCGAATCTGCTGCCGCGACTTCTCCTCCTGCCCGCTCCGGTAGACGTCGCAGAGTTTGTGCTTCATACGCGCTTGCGCGCGCGCGATCGAAGCGCGCCGGCACAGCTCCGCCGCATCGGTACCGTGGTCCGGGCTGCAGGCGACTCCCGCCGTCGCCTGCAGAGAGATGTTCGCATCCCCGACTCTGACACCGCTGCGCAAACGATCGGCAAAGCGCTCGATCCAATGCTCGGCCTGCTGCGCATCACGCTCCGGCAGCACGACGACGAACTCGTATGCGCTCAGATGACCGAGGATGTGATTTTCGTCCGTATTGCTGCGCAGCAGCCCGGCCACGAGCCTTACGACCTCGTCCCCGGCGCGGTGGCCGAGCGACGACACGATGCCGTTGAACTTGTCGAGCGTCAGGCTGATCACGCTCAGCACGCGCGTGCCGTCGATCGCGTCGCGCAGGCGGCTGACGACGAGCTCCCGCCCGGGCAGACCGGACAGGCTGTCGTGATGCGCCTGATGCACGATCTGCCGCTCGCGATCGGCAATGGCGAGCTGCATGGCGTTGAAGCTCTCCGCTAGCTCGCCGAGCTCGTCGTTGGACGCTACGTCGATCGCCTCCGTGTAGACGCCCTCGCGCATGCGCCGGGCCGCCGCGGCCAGCGTCCCGACCGGCCGCGTCACGGTGTTCGCCAGCCAGAACGCGCCGGCGACTGCGAGGAGCAGCGAAGAGCCGGTGATCACGAGCAGGATGTTGCGAATGCTCCGATACGCGGCCGTCGCTTTGCGCATCGGCAGCTGCAGAGCGACGTACAGACCCGAGGCTTCGCCGGAGAACGGCCGCAGCAGGCTCAGAAAGCCCGCGGGCACGTCGGCGCCCGTGCGCTGCCTCTGATAGGGACGCGGCTCGAGCCCTGACAACGCGCCGCGCTGCGACGCCGGCGCCAAAGTCGAAGCGACGGCCTGCGCCCCGCCCCCGCCGAAGCGCACGAACGATATGTCGAGGCCGGTCAGGCTCTGCACGTGAAGGGCCAGGTCATCGTCGATCGGGAACCCGAGCACGACCCACGCGACGGCGACGGGCGCGCGCAGCGGCACGGTGACCGTCTGATAGTACGTGCCGCCGATCTCGAGCACGCGATGCCCGGGCCGATCGAGCGACGCGTCGTGCACCAGCGGCGTCACGACGTGATCCATCGACCGCGCGCGCCGATCGCCGGCGCTGACGATCACGTTGCCGTCGAGGTCCGACATCAACCCCACCGTCGCTCCGACGCGGCGCGCGTGGTTCAGCAGCGCCGAGCGGATCGTCTCGTGATCGCCGCTCGACCAGGCCTGTTTGAATCCGTAGTCCGAGACCAGCACGTCGACCGTCGTCAGCAGCTGATCGGCGCGGCTGCGCATGAACTCCTCGAAGACGGCGCCAGCGATGTCCACGCTGTGCTGCGCCTGCTCCTCGACGTCGCTCCTGACCGCGTTCAGAACCGGAAACAGCGTCACGAGCTGGATCGCCATGACGAGGGCGACGGCAAGTATCGACACGCGGCGACGGAACGTGAACTGCACGATCGAAGCTCCGGAAGGATTTCGAGCCGAGGGCAGGACTGTGGGATGGTACGCACTCGATGCCCGGAGGAATGTGTTACCGATCACGGATGAGTCCGGCCGGCGCTTCTAAGATCCTGCGTCGAATGGATTTTCGGAATCGCGATGCATTCTCGCCGCACAAGTCCGCTGCGCGGATCGCTGCGAGCCGGCTGCGTCATGCTGCTCGGCGCGCTGCCGGCGCTCGCGTGCGCTGACATCGCGGTCACTGTGCTCGACGCCGACGGGGCGCCGGTCGGCGACGTCGCGGTCTACGCCGTGCCGCGGACGACGGCTGCAACCGGATCCGCCGGTCCGGCCGCCGCCGTCATGGATCAGGCGGACAGCGCCTTCGTGCCGCACCTGCTGGTCGTCGAAGCCGGCACATACATCGAGTTCCCCAACAACGACACCGTCAGCCACCACGTCTATTCCTTCTCGGACGCGAAGCGCTTCGAGCTGCCGCTGTACAAGGGCAACCTTCACCCGCCGCTGCGCTTCGACACTCCCGGCGTCGTCGTCCTCGGGTGCAACATCCACGACGGTATGCTCGGATACATCCTCGTAGTCGACACGCCATGGTTCACCGTCACGAACGCAGCCGGCGAGGCGCGCCTTCCGGCGCTGCCGGACGGCGACTATGCCGTGCACGTGTGGACACCGCGAGCTCGCGCAGGCGATCTGCCTCGACCGAGGCAGACCAACGTCTCCGACGGCTCCGCGCGTGAGCTCCGCTTCAGGTTCGAAGGCAAGCTGATGCCGGCGCACGAGGACCGACACGGCAGGTCGACTCTGACGTGGGACAGATACTGAACGCGCTTCGCTCCATCGCCCTGCCGGCGCTGGCGGCCGCCGCCCTCGGAACCGCCGTACAGGGCCGGGCGGCGGACGAAGCCGCCGCGCCGACCCGATCCGCCGGCCGGCACGACTTCAGCATTCAGATCGACACCGCCTGGAATGTGCCGTCGTCGCCGTTCTCCGCCTGGGTCGAAGGCGGCCTCGGCAAGCTTCGTTACGATGAAAGTGACCGCGGCCTCAACGCGGCGCGCATCTTCGTCGACTACCGCGCGCGCCTCAAGCCCGGCCTCACGGCGAGAATCGTCGCGGACCACGTCGGCGACGGGGGAGCCGACGCGGACGGCGTCGACGTCGGCGAGGCGTATCTCGAATGGCGGCCCGTGCCGACGTCGGCAAACCGGCACCGGCTGAGGACCGGCGCATTCTATCCGCCGCTGTCGCTCGAGAACGGCGGCCCCGGGTGGAGCAGCCCGTTCGGCGTGTCGTTCTCCGCGATCAACACGTGGCTCGGCGAGGAGATCCGCCCGATCGGCGTCGAGTGGTCGATGCGCCGTCGCACGCGCCTCGGCTCGCCGCAAGAGATCGGCGTCTTCGCCGCCGGCTTCTACGGCAACGACCCGGCTGGCACGCTGCTGTTCTGGAGAGGCTGGTCGCTGCACGACCGCCAGACCCGGCTGCACGACCGGCTCCCGATGCCGCCGCTGCCGCTGTGGTCCGACGGCGCCATCGTCGGCCACGAGGAGCAGTGGCTCGAGCCGTTCGACGAGATCGACGGGAAGCCGGGCGGCTACGCGGGCGTCGAATGGCGCTACGGCCGCAGGGCTCTCGTCCAGCTCTCGCGTTACGACAATCGCGCGGATCCCTATGCTTTTTCCGGCGGCCAGTGGGGCTGGCATACGCGGTTCAATCATCTGAGCGCGCAGCTCGCGCTGCCGCGCGGGTTCGGGCTGATTGCGCAATGGCTCGACGGCTCGACCGACTGGCTCACGGCGACGACCCCCGACGGCCGGCATACGCCGTTCACGGAGCACGTCGAGGACACGCTCGAGGCGAAGTACGTGATGCTGACGCGGCTCGTGCGCGACGCACACCGGGTCTCGCTCCGCTACGACGGCTTCGAGGTCCGGCGCGACGAGGCGCCCCCGCAGCTCGTCGCCGACTCGGGGCGCGCCTGGACGCTCGCGTATCGTTACGAGCGTCCGGCGCTGTTCGACGTCACCGTGGAATGGCAGCAAATCGGCTCCAGGCGCGACCTGTGGCCGTTCCTGTACGGCGCGCAGCCGCGCGCGCGGGAACGCATCCTCAGCGTCGGCGTCGTGCTGCGACTCGACTCGTCGCGGCTGCGTTAGCGGCGGCACCTTTCTTGCAGGGCCGGCATGACGGTGACTCAGGGAGACGCGTGTTGGACATCATTCGAATCATTCTGGCAATTCTGCTGCCGCCGCTCGGCGTGTTTCTCCAGGTCGGCTTCGGCGGCCATTTCTGGCTCAACATTCTGCTGACGTTGCTCGGTTACATTCCTGGAATCGTGCATGCCGTCTGGATCATCGCGCGCCGCTGATTCGGCGTGGCCTGCGGGCACCCCTGCCGAGGACTTATGCACGGGTCGTGCGCCGCGACGGGACGTGTGCCGAGCCTTTCCAGTCGCGCGCCAGCAGCTCGTGAGCTGAGAACGGCAGGGCAACGATCTTGCCGGCGAAGCGCTCCTGCTGCCCGGAGCCTTGCGACCTGCCGCTTTCGCCATCGCGCGGCCGGTATCAGGGGGCATAAGTGGAAAC
>JAFGNC010000577.1 GCA_016927175.1 Gammaproteobacteria bacterium
GCTCGCTGTACGCGCGTTGCGCCTCCGCGATGAACCGGTCCTCGGGCGTGTCCTCACCGTCCGCCAGCCACCGAGTCAGCCTGCCGACCGTCGTTTCGTAGCTTCCTTTGACGAGATATTCGGCGGTCGTGCTGATGCCGATGACCCACAGCATCGTCAGGTACTCGGCGTTGGTGTCGTACCCATATGCGTCGGCGACGGCCGTGACGCGGTCGTAGAGGCTCCAGTACTCGTCGATGCTCGCGAAGAACGGAAAATCGCTGGGATCGTTGCCCACCTGAAGGAAGTCGGTGTACTCGACCGGATTGAACACCAGGTACCACTCCGGAATCGTCAGCAACGTCTGCTCTTCGCGCCGCGGATAATCGGCGATCGATCCGCGCTCCTTTTCGAAGGGCTCCCGGTTGGCCGGATAGTGCCGCTGCCAGAGGCGGTTGCGGAACCTGTTCTGCGGGTCGACTTTCGCCTTCAGCGCGAAAAATCCGTCGTGCCGCGGGTAAGCGGCACGGAACTGCTCCGGCGTAGCGAGCACCTGGTAGGGCAGGTAGTACGTGCCGCCGAGCTCGACGGCCGCGTCGATCAGCTCCCGGCTCCACTCCGCGACCGCCGCGGCGTCCTCGAGGCTCGTGCCCTGCTGGTAGTAGACGACGAACGCGAAGACCTCCTCGTCCGCCCACGCGAGCAACGTGCCTGGATCGGGCAGCGCGTGCCGGATCGACACGTTGATGACGTTGACGTCGTGCCGCGTGAAAATGTCGCGCATGCGGGCGACGAAGGCGTCGAACCGGCCGACCGGCACGAAATACTCCCGCAGTGCGTACGTCGTCTCCGTCCGGTCGTCAGGCTCGAGCTCCGCGACGTCGTAGCTCGCCTCGTAGTTCCGCCAGACGACGCGCTCGGAGCGGTACAGCATCGGATCGATGATGTGCTGCCGGGCCCATTTTCCGAAATCCGAGCCCGCCACGAAGTCGATCACCCGCGGCTGGAGATCGTAGTCACCGTCGACCGGGATCAGGCGCTCCTCGACGGTGACCGGCTTCTGCGTCTCGTACCAGCTGACCTCCCGCACGGTGCGATAGTCGGGCGGATACAGATCGCCATTGTGAAAGACGACCGCGGGATCGTCACGGATCTCGGCCGCGAAATGCCGGGCGTAGTCCTCGACCGGCAGAACCCGCGTGCGGCGCTCGATGCGCGTGTTGCTCTCGAGAGCGAGCACGGCTTCGACGATGATTCCGAGCCCGCCGTAGCCGCCGATCGCCCCGAAGAACAGCTGCGGATTGACCTCCCGGCTCGCGTGCACGAGCTCGCCGTTCGCGAGCACCAGGCCGATCGACTCGACGGAGCGGACCAGCGGGCCTTCGCCGATGTAGCGCCCGTGCACGTTCACGCTCAGTGAGCCGCCGACCGTGAAATTCGCGTAGGTCTGCATGATCTTCACGGCGAGGTCGTGAGCGTCGATGGCTTCCTGGATCTCGCGCCACGTGATGCCGGCCTGCACGGTGATGTGCCTGTTCTCGACGTCGAGACTCACCACGTCGTCGAGGTGCCGCATGTCGACGTGGAGGCTGTCCGTGTACGAGATCTGACCGCCCTGACTGTAGCGTCCGCCGCCGACGGAGATCGGCCCCGTGCTCGAAGCGACGATACGACGCAGCTCCTCGACCGTTCGTGGCGCCTCGACGCGCGCTACGCGCGTCGGGTTCAATCGCGTGACGTCGTTGACGGTCGTCTCCGGCAGGGCATAATCGAAGTCGTCGTCGCCGGCGATCCATACCGCCACCGCCGTCGCGACGGTCAGAACCAGCACGAGGGCCCCGACGATCTTCGTGAGTCGCTTCACGATGCCGGGCACGGCGCGGAAGGTATAGTGATGCATTCGCAGGCGCATGGTCACTCCGCGTGAGTTCTGTCCGGATCAAGGTGTCGCCATGAATCAGACAAGGCGTGGGCTGATCAAAGCACTCGCGGCCGTGCTCGCCTGTGCTTCAGTTCGCAATACCGAAGGGCAGGACGGCGCGGAGCGGATTCTGCGGTCGAATATCGACGATCCAGGGAATTTCCGCTTTATATACGGTCATCCGGATCTTCGGCAAGCATTCCAACGCTTCCTGACGAACGTCTTTCATCTCTATCCGGAGGACGCGTTCGACGAGCTCATTGGGGAAGCGGCCGCGACGCTCGACGCTGATCGGGACATCTACGCTCATGTGCAGCCCCGGCTCGACACGATCAAGCCGTTTCTCGGTGATCTGACTTATGCGCTTCCTGCACTATCAAAGCAGAAGAGAGTGCTGGGCAATCAGACGCGCGAGCTGCTCGACACGGACGTCCGCTACGAAGGCTACGTGGAGGTCGGGTCGAACGGCCGCTACCTCGACGCGCTCGAGGAAAGGCTGACGATCGTCGGCGACGTCTTCCTCGTCAGTGACGAGGCGCCGACTCTGTCGCCCGCCGACGTGCTCGACAGGGGGCAGCTCTTCGAGGCCGGCAGGTTCCTCCCGCTCCGCGATTACGAGACGGACTTCGCGGCGTCGATCCCTGCGGGCTCCGTCGACCTCGTCACGGTCTACATCGGTTTTCATCACTGCCCGCCGGACCTGCGGCAGGCGTTCTTCGAATCGCTCCGCACGATCATGGCGCCGGGCGGCACGCTGATCGTGCGGGACCACGACGTCGACAGCGACAGGATGTGGCGGATGGTGGCGCTGGCCCATGATGTCTTCAACATGGGCACGAACGAGACGTGGGACTACAACGCGCGCGAGCGCAGGCACTTCTATTCGCTCGCGGAGCTCGACGCGATGCTGACACGGGCGGGCTTCGAATCGGACGGCCGCCGGTTGTTTCAGGACGGCGACCCCACCCTGAACGCTCTGATGCGATACGACAAAGTCTGAAGCCGTCGCCGGTGGCCGTGGGCGCCGCGGCACCGGTTTCGCGGCGGCGCTCGGCGCAGCGGGGTGACGGCTGGCCTTCGGGTTCCGAAGCTGCGTACTCCTGGAACGCCACGTTCCGGGGCGAGCAGATGCGGTAGCAGGAAGTTTCGCCGTGATAACCTTCGTTGCCTGCGGCAACGAAAAACCGCTACCAGGAGAAAGCTAATGACAAATGCTTCCGCCAGCGCGCTCGGCCGCGCGCTGATCCTGTCCGCGATGGTCTGCGTCGGCGCGACGGCGCTCGCCCAGGAAAGCCCTGCGCCGGTGCGGCTCGACCCCGACAAGATGGCAGGCCTCGGCCTGACCCCCATTCCCCCGGACGCCTACTCGGACATCCTCGTCGACGGCGAGCTGAACATGCGGGTCGCAACGCTGTTCGAGGGCGAGGAGCTTCGAGTGTCGATCTTCGAGTCGACGCCGGCCAAGACGGATCACCGCACGCGGCCGACGGACGTCGACGAGTTCGTGTACGTGCTGAGCGGCAAGCTGATTCTGACGGAGCCCGACGGCACCGCGCACGAGTTTCTGCCCGGAGACTCGCTGGTTCTGCCGATCGGCTACACCGGCACGTGGGAGATGCAGGGGAACTATCGCGAGCTGGTCGTGCTGATGCAGAAGGGCGAATAGCGATCGGCCGGCACTACTCCTCACGCAGGCGAGGGCGCGCTCCGCGTCGTCAGAACGACAGAAACGCCCCGATGTTGAAGTTCATGCTCTCGTTCTCGGTGCCGTCGTGCGCCTCGGACTGCACCTGGCTCAGCTCCGCGAGCAGCGTCAGGTTTTCCGTCAGCGAGTGATAGGCGCCGAGCGTGTATTTCTCGTTCCGCATCACGAGCGCCGACGGCGCCTCGCCGTCCGCGAGGTCGAGGTCGCTCTGGCCGTAGTTCACGCCGACCTTCGTGTCGCCGAACTGCCACGTGAGCTGCGCGAGAAAGCCGTCGGAATCCCGCTCGGCGCCGGCGCCCGTATCGCTCAGCAGATACAGCGCAGTCGTTCCCATCCCTTCGCCGGTGTAGTACCACAGGGAGAACTCGCCGTTGCCGAAGGCGACCTTGCCGCCGACATCGAAGCCCATGCTGTCGAAATCGGCGGCGTCGGTGAGCCCTTCATGCTCCTGAGTGATGAAGGTCGCCGACAGATAGAACGGCTCTTTCGTGTAGGCGATCTTGCCGTGGAACCCAGGGCTGCCTTCCGGAGTCGGCGCGCCCTGCAGGATCGGCTCGAGCGGATCGAACATGCCGATGGTCAGGCTGAAGCCGTTGAAGTCCGGAGTCGTGTAATTGATCTGCCCGATCCAATCCGCATAGATGTAGCCGAGACCGATGGAGCCGAGCGCGGTGTTCGCGGGAGCCGCATTATTGGTGTTGATGCCGCCGACACCCGGCAGAGTCATGTCGTTGAGGATCGCGTCGGCGCCGAA